>CAZUTZ010000431.1:0-1924 GCA_964623655.1 uncultured Wenzhouxiangella sp. | reverse complement strand
GAAGTGGTGCACGGCAAGGGCTCGCTGCTGAACAAGATGCCCGGCGACCGCTGGCGCCGGCTGGCCAACGTGCGCCTGAGCCTGGCCTGGCAGTTTTGCCATCCGGGCAAAAAACTGTTGTTCATGGGCTGTGAGTTTGCCCAAGCCGCCGAGTGGAACCATGACGCGCAGCTGGACTGGGGCGCGCTGGCCAATCCGGGGCATGCCGGCGTGCAGCGCCTGGTGGCCGATTTGAACCGCTGCTACCGCAGCATGCCGGCGCTGCATGAACTGGACTGCGAGAGCGAAGGCTTTGCCTGGCTGAGCTGCGATGACGCCGCCAACAACGTGGTGATCTTCGTTCGTCGCGGCCGCGGTCCAGGTTTTGTGGTCGTGGCCTGCAATTTCTCGCCGGTGGTGCGGCACGACTATCGCGTCGGCGTGCCGCTGGCGGGGCGCTACGTCGAGTTGCTCAACACCGATGCCCAGGAGTACGGCGGCAGTGGCGTGGGCAATCTGGGCCGGATCGACACCGACGACGAGTTCCGGCACGGACACGCGCAGTCCCTGGCCCTGACGCTGCCGCCGCTGGCGGCTGTCGTGCTGGCCTCGCCCGATCTGACAGGATGAATTCAGCCTCGATGGACTGCCGTGCCTGACATGCGTCCTGTCCTGGGCCTGGGCGCTGAAGTGGTGGAGCGCGGGGTGCGCTTTGCCTTGTTCTCCGAAGTGGCCGAGCGGGTTGAAGTCTGTCTGTTCGACGCTCTGAGCGGCCGCGAAACCGACCGCCACAGCCTGCGCCGGCGCGATGGTGATATCTGGCACGACACCTTGCCGGGGCTTGGCGCGGGCCAGCACTACGGCTATCGCGTTCATGGCCCCTATGCGCCGGATCTGGGCCTGCGCTGCAACCCCAACAAGCTGCTGATTGATCCGTATGCACGCCGCCTGGCCGGCCGTTTCCAGTGGCATGAGGCGGTCTTCGGCTACCAGCGCGGCCACCGCCTTGGCACGGATTCTTTCGATCGCCGCGACAGTGCGCCGCACGTCCCGCGCTGCGTGGTCGAATCACCCCCGGCAGCGCCCGATACCCGGCCGCGCCGGCGCTGGCGCGACACGGTGATCTACGAGCTGCATCTCAAAGGCCTGACCCGTACCTGCCCGGATGTGCCGGAAAGATTGCGCGGCAAGCCGGAGGCCCTGCTCGAGCCTGCGGTGCTGGAGCATATCCGAAGCCTGGGCGTGACCGCCGTGGAGCTGCTGCCGGTGCCCTATGCTCTCTCCGAAGAACCGCTGATCAGGCGTGGTCTGTCCAACTACTGGGGCTACAACCCGCTGGCCTGGATGGCGCCGGACGGCCCGCGCCTGGGGCTGGAACGACTGGATGACCTGGCCCGGCTGGTCGGCGGGCTGCACGCGGCCGGTCTGGAAGTCCTGCTGGACGTGGTCTACAACCACAGCGCCGAGGGCGACGAGACCGGACCGACCCTCTCGCTGCGCGGCATCGACAACCGCAGCTATTACCTGCTCGATCCCGAGCAGCCGGCGCGCTATCTCAACTATTCCGGTTGCGGCAATGCCCTGCGCTGCGGCCACCCGGCCGTCGCTCGTCTGATTGTCGACAGCCTGCGCTGCTGGGCCGAGACCACCGGGGTTGACGGCTTTCGTTTCGATCTGGCCGCAACTCTGCTGCGCGACGATTCGGGCAGACCGGACGGAGACTACCTGATGGGCGCCATCATGAACGACCCGGTCTTGTCGGCTCTGAAGCTGATTGCCGAGCCCTGGGATCTGGGGCCCGATGGCTACCGGGTAGGCGATTTCCCGGCCGGCTGGCGCGAGTGGAACGATCGCTTCCGACGAACGATCCGGCGCTTCTGGTCCGCCGTACCCGGCCAGGTCGGTGACCTCGCCACCCGCATTGCCGGCTCGGCCGATCTTTATG
>CAZUTZ010000430.1:0-1929 GCA_964623655.1 uncultured Wenzhouxiangella sp. | reverse complement strand
TCGACACCGGCGCGGATCAGGGTCTGGGGATGGGAGGCGTGTCCCAGCACCGTGCGGATGTCGAGCTTTTCCTGCAGCTCGCGCAGACGCTCGGCGTCGACATCCACCACGGTGATGTCGTTTTCCTCGCGCGACAGGCTGCGAGCCATGCCCGACCCGACCTGCCCGGCTCCGAGAATGATGATTTGCATGGCCTTTGAAAACTCCCCTTGGCGCCGGTCGCTCTCAGACCTGCTTGGGATCGATGCCGAGCTGGCGCAGCTTGCGATACAGGTGCGTGCGCTCCATTTCCACGGCTTCGGCCAGCTTGCCCACACTGCCTTCAACGGCCTTGAGTTGGTGGGTCAGATACTGGCGCTCGAACTCCTCCCGGGCCTCGCGCAACGGCATTCGGAACAGGCTCGGAACATGCGACGCATGGCTCGGTGCAGCCGACTGCGAATGAGCCAGCGTCTCTTCGACCTCATCGACCGACACCTCCTCCTCGCCGCCCAGAATCAGCAAGCGCTGGACCAGGTTTCTAAGTTCGCGCAAATTGCCCGGCCAGGCGTGCTGGCGCAGGCGGTTTTGCGCCGCAACCGAAAAGTGCCGGTACGGCAGTCCGTCACGCGAGGGGAAGTACTCGGCGTAAAAACGCACCAGGTCGGGCACGTCCTCCTGCCGCTCGCGCAACGGGGGGATTTCCAGCGGCAGGACGTTGAGCCGGTAGTACAGCGATTCATCAAAGCGCCCTGCGCGCACCAGATCCGACAACCCGGCCGCAGACCCCGTGATGATGCGAATATCCATGGCCTTGCTGGTGCTCGATTCGGGGTTCAAATGCCCGCTTTCGAGGATTCTGAGCAGCAGGCTTTGCGCGCCGGCATCCAGCAGCGTGACGTCGTTGATGAACAGCACGCCACCCTGAGCCTGGGCGAGCAAGCCGGTCTGCCCGTCCTCGCCCAGCAGCAGACGCTGCCAGCCCTGCACCTCGATCCGCGTCGGGGCGGCGACAAAAGGCCCTTCGGCACGGCGCGAGTGGGCGTGAATCCAGCGTGCCGCCTGCTCCTTGCCAACACCCGCCTCGCCGGTAATCAGCACCGGCGCATCGTGGGCGGCCACTTTTTCCAGCCGCCGCTTCAGGCCCTGAACCGCCGGCGAGCGGCCGATCGGTTCCATGACCGCCGGCATCTGGCGCTTGAGACCGGCGTTCTCACGCTTGAGGCGGCCGGCTTCCAGCGCATTGCTGACGGTGACCAGCAGCTTGGCCATGGACAGCGGCTTCTCGATGAAATCGTAGGCGCCCAGGCGGGTCGCTTCGACTGCAGCTTCAACCGACCCATGGCCGGAAATCATCACAACCGGGCAGTCCAGGGCACCGGCCTCGCGCCATTCGCGCAGTAGAGAAATACCGTCGGTATCCGGCATCCAGACATCGAGCAGGATCAGATCGGGCTGCTGAGCGCGACGC
This sequence comes from uncultured Wenzhouxiangella sp., assembly GCA_964623655.1. Taxonomy (GTDB): domain Bacteria; phylum Pseudomonadota; class Gammaproteobacteria; order Xanthomonadales; family Wenzhouxiangellaceae; genus Wenzhouxiangella. The sequence goes on along the minus strand of CAZUTZ010000430.1, from coordinate 479 downwards.
TGCTCACGGGCACCGGCGGCATCAGCGGCCGACTGCACATCGTGCCCCTCATCGCCCAGGATATCGGCGATCAGCTCACGAATATCGGGCTCATCATCGACGACAAGAATGCGGGCGCTGGCCATGAAGCAGGTACGGTGGTGCGAAGCAGGCTGTTGCGGAAAGCCCACAGCATACCGCAGACCTTGGCTGGCCATATGCTTTCTCGGTTGTCAAAAACGAGCCTCACGCAGAGGGGCAGAGACGCAGAGTACGCAGAGAAAAACCAAGAGAGGTTTTTCGGCGGACGTTTTGAAGCTCGCGCAGACAACTTGATCAGCCGGGGCTTGGTGGCCTTCTGTTGACAGTCCGACACCCCCACATTCTCTAAAGCCCCAATTCAACACTCTTTTTCTCTGCGCTCTCTGCGCCCTTTGCGCCTCTGCGTGAGAACCTTTCGTCCACCGGACTGAAGCTAGTGGGCCATGCGGCTAATTAGG
>CAZUTZ010000429.1:0-1931 GCA_964623655.1 uncultured Wenzhouxiangella sp. | reverse complement strand
CGCGAACCTCGCCCTGCTGTTGCCCTGGAAATTGATCCTTCAGAAGAAGAAATGTTGCTGGGCGCTGATGATGATGACGACGATGAGGACGCTTTTACCGAATCCGAGCGCTTTCATGGAACCGGGGTCTTTATCAACGAATCCGCAACCGATCCGCGCGCTGACCCCCCCGGTGAGGACGGCGAATACACCCTGAATTTCGAGGGGCAGGGGATTCAGGAGGTCGTGCAGGCCATCTTGGGTCATCTGTTTCAGGAAAACTACACCATCGCGCCAGGTGTGTCCGGCGAAGTGACCTTCGCCACCGCGCGTCCGCTGACTCGCGACCAGCTCATGCCGGTGCTCGAGATGCTGCTGCGCTGGAATGGGGCGACCCTGATCTGGCGTGAAGGCCGTTATCACGTGTTGCCGATCAACGAAGCGATCCGGGGCAATCTGGTGCCGCGCTTCGATTCGGCGGGCGAAGCGCGCGGCTATGAAGTGATGGTCGTGCCCCTGCGCTACATCGCGCCCAGTCAGATGGCCGAGATCCTGGAGCCCTACGCGCGCGAAGACGGCGTTTTCAACGCCGACAATGCCCGTAGCCTGCTGTTTCTGGCCGGTACGAGATTCGAATTGCGCAACTACATGCAGATCATCGAGACTTTTGATGTCGACTGGCTGGCCGGAATGTCGGTCGGCATTTTCAGTCTCGATCGCATTGAGGTCGGCGAATTGTTGCCCGAGCTTGAGGAGGTGTTCGGTGAAGGTGGCGAAACGCCGCTGGCCGGCATGTTCCGGTTCGTGCCGCTGGAACGGCTCAACGCGATCATGGTCATCACGCCCAACGACCATTACCTGGACGAAGCGGAGCGCTGGATCGGACGCCTCGACCGCTCCAGTCCCGGCGCTGGAGCGCGTCTCTACGTCTACCGGGTCCGCAATCTGGAGGCTGACGTGCTCGCCGGATACTTGGGCGATATTTTCGGCACCGGGACAACCCGAGCAGCCCGACCGCGCACGGAACGTGGGGCACTGGCGCCCGGAATGGAGCCGGCCCAGGTCACCTCGGCCGGAGAAGTCCGGGGCGAGCGCCAGGAGCGGCGTCGCGATGACCAGCCTAGGGCAACCGAAGGAGGCCTGTCGCTGGGCGACAACGGCGATGTTCGAATTACGGCCGTCACCGAAACCAATTCCTTGCTGATTCAGGCCACCGCCGCGGAGTACGACTCCATCCTTTCGGCCATCCGTCGCCTCGACGAGGAGCCGCTGCAGGTACTTGTCGAAGCCCAGGTCCTGATCGTGGAATTGACCGATCAACTGCGCTATGGCGTAGCCTGGTACCTGGCCAATACCGGCCCGGACGAGGGTGGCCCGTCCCTTCCGGACGGCGGCTTTGCGCCCAGTCGTGACCAGAATGCCCTGGTTTTCGGCGCCGGCGAGGGCGTCTTTGGCAACCTGACCCGTCGCGCGGTCGATCGCACGTTTGTTGCGGCCACCATCGACGCACTGGAGTCAGTCTCCAATGTACGCACAATCTCTTCGCCGTCGTTGATGGTCCGCAACAACTCCAACGCGGTGATCAACGTCGGCAGTCAGCTGCCCGTGCAGTCGACCCGTTTCGTTGGCGGTACGGTCGGTGAGACAGGCGGCACCATAGGCAACGTGCAGTTCATCAGTACCGGCGTGACCCTGAATGTAACGCCGCGAGTCAATCCCGGCGGCCTGGTGTACCTGGATATCCGTCAGGAGGTGTCGTCTCCCGGGCCGGCCGGGGTCGGCGACAACCCGACCATCAATACCCGCTCCATCGAGACCGACGTAGCCATACAATCCGGTCAGACCATCATGCTCGGTGGGCTGATTCAGGATGATGAACAAGAGTCGCGTTCCGGCGTTCCCGGTCTGCAGCGGATACCCGGCCTGGGCGCCCTGTTTCGCCAGAGTCGCAA
>CAZUTZ010000428.1:0-1932 GCA_964623655.1 uncultured Wenzhouxiangella sp. | reverse complement strand
GGACTCGGGGTATTTGGGTGAATGAATTCGGCTTCAAAGATCGGACCGCGGAGAATTTGGCTCAGGCACCGGAAAAAAACTGGTCCCTGGTCCCTAGTCCCTGGTCCCTAAAAGAAGAGACCAAGCAATGAGCAACAAACAGGAAATCCGCGTCCCCGACATCGGCGACTTCGAGGAAGTGCCGGTGATCGAAATTCTGGTCTCGGCAGGCGAGACGGTCGAGGCCGAGCAGTCGCTGATCACGCTGGAGTCGGACAAGGCGACGATGGATGTGCCGTCGCCGGGTTCGGGCAAGCTCCTTGAGCTGAAGGTGGCCGAGGGGGACAAGGTTTCGGAGGGGGATGTCATCGGCGTTCTGGAATTGGCAGCGGAGGAAGAGGGTTCAGGGTTCAGGGTTCAGGGTTCAGAAGAGCAGGGGTCAGGGGCTGGGGGTCAGGGGTCAGGGAGCGGGAGTGCTGCTGGCGAGGCAGGCGACAAAAAACCGGAACCCGTAAACCGGAAACCGGAAACCGTAAACCGCAAACCGGAAACCGTTCCGACTGAACCCTCGTCAAAAGATTTCGACGTCATCGTCCTCGGCTCCGGCCCCGGCGGCTACACCGCCGCCTTCCGCGCCGCCGACCTGGGCCTGAAAGTCGCGCTGGTCGAGCGCTACCCGGCCCTCGGCGGGGTGTGTCTGAACGTCGGCTGCATTCCGTCCAAGGCGCTTTTGCACGTGGGGCAGGTCATTGACTCGGCCGCGCACCTGGGCGCGCACGGCGTGCGTTTCGGCGAGCCCGAGATTGATCTGGACGCGTTGCGCGACTACAAGGACGGCGTGGTCGGCAAGCTGACCGGCGGCCTGGCCGGGATGGCGAAAAAGCGCAAAGTGGAAGTGATTCAGGGCACGGGCCGCTTCGCCGATGCACACGCCATCGAGGTCGAACACGAGGGCGAAACGCGCCAGATCTCATTTGCCCAGTGCGTCATCGCCGCCGGGTCGCGGGTGATCCGCATTCCCGGCATCCCTTACGACGATGATCGGGTGATGGATTCGACCGGTGCGCTGGAACTGAAAGACGTGCCGAAGCGCCTGCTGGTCATCGGTGGCGGCATCATCGGCCTGGAAATGGCCTGCGTCTACCGGGCCCTGGGATCCGAGGTCACCGTGGTCGAGCTGATGAAACAGCTGATGGCCGGCGCCGATGCCGACCTGGTCAAACCGCTGCAGCAGCACATGAAAAAAATGAGCGTGAAATTCCACCTGGGCACCAAGGTGGCCGGCGTCGCGGCCGAAGATCACGCCCTGGTGGCCCGCTTCGAGGGCGACCAGGCGCCGGAATCGGCCGAATTCGACCGCGTGCTGGTCTCGGTCGGCCGCCGGCCCAACGGCGACCAGATCGAAGCCGAGCGCGCCGGTTTGAAGGTCGACGAGAAAGGCTTCATTGCCGTCGATGGCCAGATGCGCACCGACCTCGACCATATCTTTGCCATCGGTGACCTCATCGGTCAGCCCATGCTGGCGCACAAGGCCAGCTACGAGGGCAAGATCGCCGCCGAAGTCGCCGCCGGCCACAAGCGCGCCGCCGACGCCCGTACGATTCCGTCGGTGGCCTATACCGACCCGGAAGTCGCCTGGGTGGGCCTGACCGAGGCTCAGGCCAGGGAAAAAGGAATGGACTACGGTGTCGGCAAGTTCCCGTGGGCCGCCTCCGGCCGGGCGCTGGGCATGGACCGCTCCGAGGGCTTCACCAAGCTGATCTTCGACAAGAAGACCGATCGCCTGATCGGCGCCGGCGTGGTCGGCCTGCACGCCGGCGACCTGATCGCCGAACTTGGCCTGGCCATCGAGATGGGCTGCGACGCGGCCGATATCGGGCTGACCATCCATCCGCATCCGACGCTTTCCGAGTCGGTGATGATGGCCGCCGAGGTCTACGAAGGCACGATCAC
>CAZUTZ010000427.1:0-1933 GCA_964623655.1 uncultured Wenzhouxiangella sp. | reverse complement strand
TACCCGGCGGCGGTACGGAAATGAGTGCTACCCACACGATTCAGTGAAGAGCCTTATTTTCAATGATCTGTACCGAGATTCTCAAAACATTCGGAGAAATACCTACGGTATGAGACTCTGCCATCAGGGTGCGTCGGGAGGATCGTTTCGGTCTTGATCGCTCAAGCTAATTCATTCGGCTGATTGATAGCAGCATATTCGTAACCACAGTCTTCTGTCGTATGGACGGGCGAGTTGTAGCGAAAAGATCGGTGACACAGGCGCTCTCGCCCGAGGACGGGCTAGACTCAGGATAAAGCCACGAGCCGACATCGTGGATGCAGTGGCTGGGTACAGATAAATGGCCGAAGCGATTTGGAAGTTGGTGCAGAGTTGCGCCGGGAGGCTTGCCCGGGAGGGGCGTGTGCCTTTTACCCGTGGGGATCTGATTGAATGCGTCCAGGAACTGCGTCCTGGCTGCGACAGCAACTCGATCAACCCGATCATCCAGGGCCTGACGGAAAACCTGCAAGGGGGCGTTTCCAGTCCACCCGGAAAGACCGTGCTGCGCAGCGTCGGGCGAGGACAGTTCGTGCTTGCGGGTGCCATTCCGCCGGGCAGTTCGACTCCAGCGGCCCCCGAGGCTGGTGCACAGCCTGAAACAGCTGCAGCGACGACCTCACACAGCGTGAAGGAGCCCGAATCGGTCGATGCCGCCCGAGATCACCGCATAATTGCCGGCTACCGGTTCGATTTCATCTGTTTGGTCAATCCGCGTCGAGATTCGCGGGGCGAGATCGTCGAACATTTCCCGCAGGATCGGTACCAAAATGCACAAAATCTACCTCTCAACCGGTACGGTGAGGGTCCTTTCTGCAAGTTCTCCATTCCGGCGTCCCTGGCCGAGGCTGGAGTCTACGTGCTGACCGCCGCAGGGGAGCCGCGGTACGTGGGTGAGTGCCAGAACCTGAGCCGGCGGTTCAACATGGGCTACGGAAATATCTCTCCCCGAAACTGCTATATCGGAGGACAGGAGACCAACTGCCGCCTGAATCACCTGATCCTGGAAAGCCTCCGGGTCGGTGAAACGATCGACCTGTGGTTTCACCCCACCGATGACTATAAGCGGGTGGAGCAGGCACTGCTTGCCACCCGGCACTTTCCCTGGAACCGAACCATGATCTGGAAAAAAGAACCTCCGGCTTCGAAACCTGAACCCAAGGCCGAACCTTATGCCGATCTCGATTTGCCGCTGGAGGCTCGGCTTCGCCTGTGCAGCCCCCGATACCGGCTGTTCTTCAGCAAGTCGGGCGGCCTGACTCAGCGGTTGCTCGAGGAACGCGAAGTTACTGCGTTGGTCATCCTGACCGCTCCACTCCTTTGACCACACTGTGACCAGTTGTGACCATCATGAGACAATGCGACCGTTGGTTCGAAAATGGCGTCGCACGATGACAGCAGAGGTCAGATACACCCTCGATAGTCTTGAGGGAGATTTCTCCGGTCTGGAGTTGCTGTGCCTGATGCACGTGGGGTTCCAGCAGTTGCAGCCGGGGGGTGACTGTGGCTCAGGGCTGGATCAGGAATACGAACTGGCCCTCGAAATGTTCGGAGACACCAAGGCCGGCTGATGCCCATGCTGGTCGGCCGTCGTCCCTGCACGGAAGCCGAAGCGATCCGACGCGGGTTCGGCGGGAGCCAGTCCGCGCGGCGCCGTGAAGTCCTCGCCGAGACCCTGCAGGCTTTTCTGACCGCCAACCCACCCGATCACTTCCACCAGTTGGCCCGCGAGAATCATGAGCGCCGGGCCAGCAAGGCCGAAGACTCCCCAGCCAGCCTCGAAGTACAGATCTATGCCGGCGACTGGGGTGATGTCACGCTGGACCTCAGTCGCCGCTCCGGAAAGATCTTCGCCGTCCTCAACATGGCCAATGCCTACGTGCCTGGTGGCGGC
>CAZUTZ010000426.1:0-1943 GCA_964623655.1 uncultured Wenzhouxiangella sp. | reverse complement strand
CAACATGATCGGCAAGCAGTCGCCGGACATCGCCATGGGCGTGGATCGTGCGCAGCCGGAAGAACAAGGGGCTGGTGACCAGGGCCTGATGTTCGGCTATGCCGCCAACGAAACGCCGGAGTTGATGCCGGCCCCGATTTACTACGCGCACCGTCTGATGGAACGCCAGACCCGCCTGCGCAAGCAGCCAGACAATCCGCTGCCGTGGCTGCGCCCGGACGCCAAAAGCCAGGTCACGCTGCGCTACGAAGACGGCAAGCCGGTCGCCATTGACGCGGTTGTGCTCTCGACTCAGCATGATGCCTCGGTCGGGCTGGATGAGCTTCGGGCGGCAGTGCGCAAGCACATCATCGAGCCGGTATTGCCCGAGGAGTGGTTGCATGAAGGCACCCTGTTCCACATCAACCCCACCGGCAGCTTCGTGCTGGGCGGTCCGGTTGCCGATGCCGGCCTGACCGGCCGCAAGATCATTGTTGATACCTATGGCGGCATGGCTCGCCACGGCGGCGGCGCTTTCTCGGGCAAGGACCCGTCCAAGGTTGACCGCTCGGCGACCTACGCCGCACGCTACGTCGCCAAGAACATCGTCGCCGCCGGCCTGGCCGACAAGTGCGAGATTCAGTTGAGCTATGCCATTGGCGTGGCCGAACCGACTTCCATCTCGGTCACGACTTTCGGTACAGCGAAGATTCCTGAAGCGCGCATCGAGGCGCTGGTGCGTGACCATTTCGACCTGCATCCCTACGGCATCCTGCAGATGCTGGATCTGCAGCATCCGATGTACCGCCAGACCGCGTCGCTGGGTCATTTCGGGCGCGCGCCGGTGGAGACCGAGGTAGCGGTCGAGCGCAACGGTCAGCGCGGCATCGATCGTTTCACCAGTTTCAGCTGGGAGCGCACCGACCGGGCTCAGGCCCTGGCCGATGCGGCTGGCCTTTAGTCAGGGCTCCACACACTGCATCCCATTCACCGAACGCAAGGACTCAATAACACCATGAACGCTATTACCGATAACGCCCGCAAAAGCGTGCTGTTTGATGACAGCATCGCCTCGACCGACAATGATTTTGTCGTCGCCGACCTGAATCAGGCACGTTTCGGCCGTCAGGAAATCGCCATCGCCGAGACCGAAATGCCCGGTCTGATGCAGACTCGAACCGAATATTCAGCCGACAAGCCGCTCAAGGGCGCACGCATTGCCGGTTCGCTGCATATGACCATCCAGACCGCCGTCTTGATCGAAACCCTGATCGATCTGGGTGCAGAGGTTCGCTGGGCCTCATGCAATATTTATTCAACGCAGGACCATGCCGCAGCCGCCATGGCCGAGCGCGGCGTGCCGGTGTTTGCTTTCAAGGGCGAAAGTCTGACCGAGTACTGGGAATTCGCCCATCGCATTTTCCAGTGGCCGGACGGCGGTACCGCCAACATGATTCTGGACGATGGCGGCGATGCGTCGCTGCTGCTGGATCTGGGCGCGCGTGCAGAGGCCGATCCGTCCATCCTGGACAATCCCGGCAGTGAAGAAGAAGCGGCCTTGTTCGCGTCGATCCGCAAGCGCCTGGATATCAACCGCGGCTGGTACAGCGAAGCTCTGGAAAACATCCAGGGCGTGACCGAGGAAACGACCACGGGTGTGCTGCGTCTGTATCGCATGGCCAAGGCCGGCACGCTCAAGTTTCCGGCCATCAACGTCAACGACTCCGTGACCAAATCCAAGTTCGACAACCTGTATGGCTGTCGCGAGTCGCTGGTCGACGCCATCAAGCGTGCCACCGACGTGATGATCGCCGGTAAAACCGCGATCGTCTGCGGCTACGGTGATGTGGGCAAGGGCTCGGTACAGTCACTGCGGGCGCTGTCAGCCAACGTCTGGGTCACCGAAGTTGACCCGATCTGCGCCCTGCAGGCCGCCATGGAAGGCTTCAAGGTGGTCAACCTGG
>CAZUTZ010000425.1:1446-1952 GCA_964623655.1 uncultured Wenzhouxiangella sp. | reverse complement strand
CGCGGCGGGTGCGCACTCGCAATACCGGCGGGTCGACCCGTCGATCTACCGACAAGTCCAGCCCCAGCGCCAGCGAGTCGGAAGGCACGCCCAGGCGCTCGTGGTCACGAACGCTGGCCGGCATGACCGTCAGGCTCTCGAGCGCGCGCTGATCGGCATCGACCAGACGAATCCGCAGATCCAGCGGCTGGCCCAGATAGGAGTCAACTCGAGCTTCGCCCAGACCGAGGGCCTGCAGGGGCCCCATCGGCAGAGCCAGTAGCAGGCCGGCCATCAGGCCGAGCAGCATGGTTTTTGTGGTCAGAAGTCGCATGAACGCCGGCACCCTCTCCAGGCAATTTGCGTGATTTCAAGCGAGTATACCAATCACTTCACGCAATGCGAAACCGGGGGTTGGCACATCGGGCCCTGCGCGGGGCCTGATGTGCCTGCCAGCATCTCAGGCGATCAGACGCTCGGCGATCTGAACAGCGTTCAATGCCGCCCCCTTGCGAACGGTATCAGCA
>CAZUTZ010000425.1:0-1436 GCA_964623655.1 uncultured Wenzhouxiangella sp. | reverse complement strand
CCAGAACGACAGCCCCTGCGCGTGACTGAGATCGCGCCGCAGGCGGCAGATCGAGACCTCATCCTTTCCGGCGGCATCGGTCATCGGCGTGGCCAGTTCATTGCCTTCGACGAAGCGCACGCCGGGGGCCTTGCGCAGCAGCTCGCGAACAGCTTCGAGGTCAATGGCGTCTCGGGTCTCCAGATGAATGGCCTCGCCATGACCGATAAAGACCGGAACCCGCACGGCGGTGGCGTTGACTGCAATGGTGTCCGTGTCGAGAATGCGCCGGGTTTCCCGGTGCATCTTCATTTCCTCGCGGGTGTAACCGTTGTCCTCGAAGACATCAATGGCGGGTATGACGTTGAACGCGATCGGGTGGCTGAGCACCTTGGGTTCAGGATCACGGAAATTGAATCGATCGGCCGCTTGCCGCCCAAGCTCTTCCATCGCCGACTTGCCGGCGCCGGACACGGATTGGTAGGTGGCCACGTTGATGCGGGTGACGCCAGCCGCCTGATGGATCGGCGCTACCGCCAGCAACATCTGGATGGTGGAGCAGTTCGGATTGGCAATGATCCCCTGCTCAAAATCGTCCAGCAACGCGCCATTGACCTCCGGAACGATCAACGGGCAATTGGGGTCCATGCGAAAGTGCGAGGTATTGTCGATTACCACGCACCCGGCCGCGGCCGCGCGCGGGGCATGTTCAGCCGAGAGGCAGCCGCCGGCAGAAAACAGCGCGATGTCCCAGCCGCTGAAGTCGAAGGTAGCCAGATCGTCGACAACAAGCGATTTGCGACCGAACGACACTTCTTTTCCGACCGAACGACTACTGGCCAGGGCGGCAACCTCGCTGACCGGGAATTTCCGCTCGGCCAGGATCTCCAGCATGACTTCGCCAACGGCACCAGTGGCACCAACCACTGCTACCCGATATCCATTACTTTTCTTGATCATCGCGTCTTGAAAACCTTGGGTTTGAATCAGTAGGCAATTCAGAGACCTTTAGGCAGCGGCGACTAAAAACAAGGCCGATTCCTGCCGCGACCGCGGAATCGTCCCTGCAGTGCTCAGGCCGAATCAGGCAAAACGCAGGGAGGAATCTGCGGTGTTTGCGCCGGCACGTCACCGCACTGGGCGCGATGCAACAGCACGTGATCCATCAGGGTCAGCGCAAACATCGCCTCGACGATCGGAATGGCTCGGATACCCACACACGGGTCATGACGCCCCGTTGTGATGATTTCGCAAGGCTCACCGTTGACGTCGACGGTCTTGCCCGGCAAGCGCAGCGACGAGGTCGGCTTGAAGGCCACGGCCAGCTCGACCGCCTGGCCGGTGGAAATGCCACCCAGAATGCCGCCGGCGTGATTGGACAAGAAACCGTCGGGGGTAATTTCGTCGCGATGTTCGGTGCCCTTCTGGGCCACCGAAGCAAATCCCGCGCCAATCTC
>CAZUTZ010000424.1:0-1955 GCA_964623655.1 uncultured Wenzhouxiangella sp. | reverse complement strand
CGGACGAATTTATCTTCTTCGTCTTTTTGGGTGGCGCCAAAGTCCCTAGCGTAAGTGATGGTGGTGGCGAGCAGGAAGTACGGTGGCGATACCTGCGGCGAACGGACGTGGAATCTCGGCGAGGAACAGCAAAAGGCGGAAAGGCCCAGTTCTATCCGATCTACGTCAATACAGAAACTGATTTAATTGAAGCGTTTGGGGATCCGTTGAGTCCAGAAGTGGATCGCCGAAGCATACCGACTAGACCTGGCTGCATTCCCGTATTCCCGATTCGCGAAGAGGACGGTATGGAGATGAACTGGGGCCTCACTGCGAGCAGCCTGAAGAAAGCACTGGATGAGGGATATGTCAGAGTTTCCAGAAAGGACTCCAATCTGCAGCCTTACGTGTTTTCCTACCTCACGGCACCGAACATTGCTAAGGTGGCGAGTGGCAAGCTTCAGAAGAAAGGCAAACGCGAGGATGGTTCGTGGATCGTTGTCTTGCCATCCGGCAAAGAAGCTCGCCCGACTTCGACGTGGCGTGATCGAAGTCACGATGCTGGAGCATACGGCACGTCGCTGCTAAGACAGTTGTTGCCGGGCCGTAAGTTTCCTTTCCCGAAGTCATTGTTCGCAGTGGAGGACACTCTCAAGCTTTTCGTGAATCGGAAGACATACGCGGTTATCGTCGATTTCTTCTCCGGCTCCGGCACCACCTGCCACGCGGTCATGCGCCTGAACAAGCAGGACGGGGGCAAACGCCAGTGCATCAGCATCACCAACAACGAAGTTTCGGCCGACGAGCAAAAAGCCCTGCTCGAGCAGGGCCTGCGCCCCGGCGATCCGGACTGGGAAAAGCTCGGCATCTGCGAGTACATCACCCAGCCGCGCATCATTGCCGCCATCACCGGCTTAACGCCGGACGGCGAGCCGATCAAGGGCGAGTACAAATTCACCGATGAATTCCCCATGGCCCAGGGCTTCGAGGAAAACGTCGAGTTCTTCAAGCTGACGTACGAGGCCCCGCGCCCGGTCGCCCATCACCGCGCCTTTCAGGCCATCGCGCCGCTGCTGTGGCTGAAGGCCGGCGCGCAAGGTGAGCGAATCGGCGAGCCGAGCAAGGATTTTGCCGTGGTCGAGCGCTACGGCATTCTGTTCGATCTGGATCGGGTCGGTGATTTCGTCGCCGCCCTGGAGCAGGCCGACTCTGCGCGCATGGCCTTTATCGTCACCGATGATGATCGCGGCTTTCAGTCCGTCTGTCGCGAGCTGCCGGCGCAAGTCGAGCCGGTGCGGCTGTACGAGTCCTACCTGAAAAACTTCACCATCAACATCGGGCGGGAGTAGGGCGATGCGCTATACCCTCAAGGACTATCAGCGCGACGCCGTCGCCGATGTGCTCGCCCGGCTGGAGCAGGCGCGCGATGCCTGGCGACGCTGGCGCACGCCCGGCGCGTTTTCGCTCACCGCCACCACCGGCGCCGGCAAGACCGTGATGGCCGCGGCCGTGCTCGAAGCCCTGTTCGATGGCGATGCCGAGCACGACTTCGCCGCCGATCCGGGCGCGGTGGTGCTGTGGTTTACCGACGATCCGGCGCTGAACGAACAAACCCGCTTTCGCCTGATGGCGGCGTCTGATCGCCTGGCCTCCAGCTCGCGCCTGGTGGTGATCGACTCCAATTTTCAGCAGGAGACGCTGGAACCGGGACGGATCTATTTCCTCAACGCACAGAAGCTGGGCAAGAACTCCCTGCTGGTGCGCGGCGCGCCGGAGGTCGATCCCGACGACCCGAATCGTCCGCTTGACAATCTGCCGCCGCCGGACGCGCGCGCTTTCACCTTCTGGGACACCCTGCGCAACACCATCGAGGATGAACAACTCACCCTGTATCTGATTCTGGACGAGGCCCACCGTGGCATGAAAGCGCGCAACAAGTCCGAGCGCGCCGAGCGGGCCACGATCGTGCAGCGCCT
>CAZUTZ010000423.1:0-1966 GCA_964623655.1 uncultured Wenzhouxiangella sp. | reverse complement strand
GCCTGTGCACCGCAGTCCGTACATTGGCGCCACTTCGCTCTGGCCATTGTCATGATGGATCAGGGAAAATTTCTTCAGGCCGAGTCCGGGGTCGCCGAGCAGAAGGCGCAGCATCAGCTGGCGGAAGAATCGGTCTTTCTGCAGGGCGGGTACTCTGATTCGGCCCTGGCGCCCCAGTTCGTCGATCAGGGCGGCTGCCCGGGCCAGCAGCGTGGAGGGCAGGTCATCGGTATCGTCCGCGTCCGCTCTGGAATCGGCTGCTGAAACGCCCAGTGCCTGAGCAAAGTCTTCCTGATGAATGCGAACTACCTGCCCTGATCGAATCCTGCGGTCATAGCGTGGCAGCTTCAGGCACTGGTTCCAGAGTTCTCCGGGAATGACGATTGCCTTGCCAATGACTTTCTCGGCCAGCTGCAGGCAGATCCATTCTTCGAAGACTTCGTCGGGTGAGTCGTGATCAGTGGAGGCCTTGACTACATGCGTCGAGCTTGCGGCCAGTAACGCGATGGTCGGTTTTTCAACCCGGTCAACGCTGAAATTGAGCACCGCCTTGGGGCGTGAGCCGGAGAGGGTGAAGGCGAGTCTGCCGGTTTTCATCGGCATCAAGGGCTGGTCGACAGGGTTATGCGTCCAGGTCTTGAAGTGGTTCTCGATAAGGAACTCTTCCTGACGCGTGCGAAGACTGCGGGCGAGCCGGGTTGAGGACAGCACCAGTCGGCCCGGACACTCTAGACCGATACGGCCAAGCAGTGAGAAGTCATCGCACTCTTCGAGCCGCTGGCTTGCAGCGAGTCTGCGGCGAGCCAAGGTAGGCGTTGGCAGGAGATTGTCGAGAAAGTTATGGGCGGCAGACTGCGCGTGCTGCGCTGGCGGGAGGGGTAGCGAGACGGACAGCGGTATGCCCCGGTAGTCTGAATCGTACTCGAGGCGGATGCCTGCCGACTCCGCTACGATGAAGCGCCCGATGGGACTGCCGTCATGCCAGGTGGCGATGAGCTCACGTTCAGACATCAGCGCGCATTTTGACTTCCACGTCGATTCCCAGTCCAGCGAGTACCTGCAGGACCCTTCCCGTTTCCACGGTCGGTTTGCCGCGTTCGAGTTCGCGCAGGAAACGCTCGCCAACGCCGCACATCCCCGCGGCTTCCACCTGGGTCAGTTTCAGCGCTTTCCGCCGGGTTCTGATGGCTTGGCCCAGCTGGGCTACCGAGTGGATTTTCATGTCAGCCAGGTTTCGGGCAGATATTTCATCATAGTTTTCGATCAGAAAAAAACAACCCGTTCTCGCCGCTAGTTTTTCCGCCGAGAGGAAAAACATCCCGTACGGGTACGAAAAATAGCTGAAATCTATGGTGGGCTTTACCGCGGATATGCCAGTAATTCAAGGCTTTCCAATCCCGGATTCAGTTGCTACCTTTGAGCCATGTCCGGGCCGGTTGAACCTGCAGCCTGAGCTTTATCAGGCGACCCGCTGCAACGCTGGACAAACCATTGCTCGATCAAAAGGAGGCAATCAATGAGCGCAGTAGACAGTTATGCAATTCGCATTGCAAAGATCCTCGACATGCTGCCCTGGGGTAGTGCCGACCGTGGTCGAACCAGTGGTGAGCTCGCCAGCATGCTTGCTGCCAAGGGGATAGAGGTTGATCCCAATACCGTGCTTCGCGACCTGAAGTCGATGAAGCCGTACTTCGGACTCGTCTGCCGTCGGTCGAGCTGCGGAAAGTGGTTGTGGAGGCGCTCCTCGCGTCATGTCACTTTGTCTGCTGCCCTTCGGGTCGACGATTACCTGGGTGATGCCCTTGGATCCGACAACAGCCCCAGTCTGCAGGAGTATGCCGTGCCGGAGTGGAGCAGCGATATTGTCTTTCGGGGTTGAATCAATCATGTGCGCTGAAAAGGAGATTGGGATGGGGAATGAATCGGTAGTGCAGCAGTGTGGAAAACATCCATCGGTGATGGGAAA
>CAZUTZ010000422.1:0-1974 GCA_964623655.1 uncultured Wenzhouxiangella sp. | reverse complement strand
GAAGACCAACCTAGAATATATGCAAATACATTTAAGGTTCTTGCGATGGCGCAACTCCACTGCTACCTCCCCGATCACGAGGCCGAATCACTAAAGCATAGGGCCCAGCGTGCTGGCATGAGCGTGTCCCGCTACTTGGCCGAGCTGGCGCGCAAGGATCTGGTTTCCGATTGGCCCGAAGGCTACTTCCAACGCGTATTCGGTGACGACGAAATTGCCCCGATTTCGCGCGGAGGGCAAGGCGATTTTGAAGACCGGGCGCGGTTTGAATGAAATTGCTGGATACCGACATCTGCATCCATCTGCTGAACGCACGGGAACCCGAGCTGATCGAGCATTTCCGCGCTCATTCGCCGTTGGAGCTGGGTCTGTGCAGTGTGGTGCGGGCCGAGCTGCTGTGGGGCGCGCGTCACAGCCAGCGGGTTGAAGAAAACCTGGAACGAGTCCGTTTGTTTTGCGCTCCCCTGAAGTCGCTGGCTTTCGACGACGACTGTGCCGAGAGCTACGGAATGATTCGTGCTGAATTGGCCGCTGCCGGCCAGCCGATCGGCCCCAATGACCTGCTAATTGCTGCCATCGCCGCCACCCACCAAGCCACGCTGGTCACCCGAAATCAGCGGGAATTCCGGCGAGTCAGAGACCTGAATATCGAAATTTGGTGATTTGAGTCAGGCCAGGAACGCGCGGTATCTTCTCGACTTCAATGGAAAGGAACAGCGTTCGCCTTGAGGCTCTCGTTGATTTTCTGGCAAGGGCCTTTTCCTTGTCATTGTGTCGATGGCATCAGCCAGTTCTCAGTGCTCACGCCGGGATACTCGGCAAAATTCTTCATATTGTTGGTTACAACCGCCACACCGAGCGCCACCGCATGAGCGGCAATCAGCTTGTTGAGATGGTCCTTCTTGCGCTCGCGAGTCGCCGGGCGGCCTTCTCGGGCTGGTTTTTCATCAAGAAAATGCACATGTTGGTGTCGAGCGTGATGTAAGAAGGCGAAAAAGCCAGGAAAGCCACTCGATGTGGCTCTACTATGTGCAATCAATGATTGCATTGATGCAAGGAGGCCGACATGGCCAGCATCACAATCCGCCGGCTTGACGACGACCTCAAGGAGCGCCTCCTCCAGCGTGCGGCCCGGCACGGGCGTTCGATGGAGGATGAGGTGCGCGAACTGCTGCGCACCAGTTTGGCCAAGGAAACGGCCGAGCCGGTCAACCTGGCCGAGCGCATCCGCGCCCGCTTCGCTCCGCTCGGTGGCGTCGATCTGGACCTGCCGGCACGCGAGCCGGTTCGTGAGCCGCCCAGGCTCTGAGTCAGCATGTGGATTCTGGACACGAACGTTGTCTCGGAGTTGATGCGACCCGAGCCTGAGTCCGGGGTCATGGAATGGCTGGGCAGCCGACCGGGCGGCAGTCTGTTTCTCACATCCGTAGTTGAAGCGGAATTGCGTTACGGGCTGGCGCTGCTGCCGGCCGGGCGCAGAAGGAATGACTTGACTGCGGCACTGGAAGACATGCTCGAGCAGGATTTCGCTGATCGTATCCTGCCGTTCGACCGATCTGCTGCCCGGGCGTATGCAGATATCGTTTCCGGTCGTCGCGAACAGGGACGGCCGATCAGCCATTTCGACGGGCAGATTGCGGCCGTTGCCCGTTCGCGGGATGCCGGCGTGGCGACGCGAAACGAAACCGATTTCGCGGGATGCGACATCGCAGTCATCAACCCCTGGCGGGCCGGCGCCACCTGAATGATCCATCTTCCAGGTGGGCTGGGAAAAACGATGTTTGTCTTGGTTTCCCTATCGTCGGCATTTCGCTGCTGGTCGCCGGCATCGGCATCATGAACATCATGCTGGTCTCGGCCACCGTGTTCGCGGCGGCAAGAGCGATGCCCGCGATGCTCTGGCGATTGTCGAGGCAGCCCAGCGGCCGAAGCTTCATCCGGTACCGATCAAGACGGTCTTGCAGCAGGACCTGC
>CAZUTZ010000421.1:0-1976 GCA_964623655.1 uncultured Wenzhouxiangella sp. | reverse complement strand
ACTGACCATGGTCGGTCGGCCTAGTGGGCCATGCGGCTAATAAGGTAACGCTCAGCCGTCGCACAAGCGGTGTGGGCAAGGCGCGCGAGCGCAGGACTGGCCGTCGCCAATTCAAGCGAGCGGAACACGGGCAACGGCTGCACTTGCAAGGCTTCATTCGCTTCGCGAAAGTCGCCATGCCGCTCCGCCTGCCCTGCCCGCGGCGCTTGTGCGACGGCCCTTCGGGAGCCACTGAGCGTTACCTTATTAGCCGCATGGCCCACTAGATCGAGCAGGCGCCTCCGCGGCGCGCCAGGTATTGCTGGTGATAGTCTTCGGCCTTCCAGAAGGTCTGTGCGGGTTCAATGCGCGTGGCAATGGGCGCCGGAAACAGGCCACTGGCTTCCAGTTCGTCGCGGACGCGCTCGGCCACTTCACGCTGCGCGTCGTCGCCGTAAAAGATCACCGATCGGTACTGCGTGCCAAAGTCCGGTCCCTGGCGATCGACCTGGGTGGGATCATGCATGGCGAAAAAAGCGCGCACCAGCTTTTCATAGTTGCAGCGCGATGCATCGTAGCTCACCTGGCAGACCTCCACGTGGCCGGTCGAGCCACTGCAGACCTCCTCGTAACTGGGGTTTGAGGTCGAGCCCCCCATGTAGCCGACCGCCGCGTCGGTCACGCCGGGGACGTCTCGGAATCGTGCCTCCACGCCCCAGAAGCAGCCCGCTCCGAAAGTTGCCTTTTCAGCCATTGTGCACCTGCGAAATCAGTAAAAATGCAATGGTAACCGAGCACCGGACTCAAGGCGCGAACGGCAGCTTCAGACCGGCAAAGACCACGGACAGGGGTGTGAGATTGACCATGAGCGAGAGCTTTCTCTGGCACGATTACGAAACCTTCGGCGCCGACCCGCGCCGGGACCGACCGGCCCAGTTCGCCGCGCTGCGCACGAACACCGCCCTCGAGCAGGTGGGAGATCCGCTGATTCTTTACTGCCGGCCTGCCGATGACGTCCTCCCGCAGCCGGCTGCCTGCCTGATCACCGGTATCACACCCCAGCTGGCCACCGAGCGCGGCATTCCGGAAAAGGATTTCGCGGCAGCCATCTTCGATGCCATGTCCCATCCCGGCACCTGCAGCGTGGGCTTCAACAACTTCCGCTTCGACGATGAGGTCACCCGCCATCTGTTCTGGCGCAATTTCATTGACCCCTACGCGCGCGAATTCGCCCACGGCAACAGCCGGTTTGACTTGATCGACCTGGCCCGCATGACCCGTGCACTGCGCCCGACGGGGCTGAACTGGCCTGACCGGGACGACGGCCTGCCCAGTTTCAAGCTTGAACACCTGGCCGCGGCCAACGGACTGGACACCACTCGCGCGCACGACGCGCTGGCCGATGTCGAGGCCACGTTGGGTCTGGCCCGCCTGATCCGGCGGGCTCAGCCACGGCTGTGGGAGTGGGCCCTGAAACTGCGCCAGCGACACCTCGTCGATCAGCTGCTTCGCTCCGGCCGACCGCTGCTGCACAGCAGCGCGCGTCTGCCCGCGCACCACTGCGCCACCGCACCGATCCTGCCGGTCGCAGAGCACCCGCAGATCCGCTCGCAGTGGGTGGTGTGGAATCTGAACCAGGACCCTGGGCCCTATCTCGAGCTCGACGAGGACATGCTTGGCGATCTGCTGTGGACGCCAGCCGCTGATTTACCCGACGAGCACGAACGACTGCCGGTCAAGCTGATCCGGACCAACCGTTGCCCGATGATTTCTCCGCTGGCCGTGCTCGACCACCGCTCGGCCAGGCGCCTTGACATTGACCTGGACCAAATTGAACGACATGCGGATATTCTTGCGCGCTCCGGCGACTTTTGCGGCCGCCTGGGCCGACTTTTCACGCGGGTCGAGCGCGGGAGCCCCGTTGACGCCGAACTGGATCTGTACGGCGGCTTTGTACCGCGCGCCGATCAGCCCATGCGCGACCGCATCCCCGCAAT
>CAZUTZ010000420.1:0-1978 GCA_964623655.1 uncultured Wenzhouxiangella sp. | reverse complement strand
GCGCTTCAGAAAGTCGATGAATACATCAGCATTGACTCGGCCCTTCACCGTCATGAATCGAAACTCGCCCTGGGCACTGACGGCTGAGATCAGGTTGAGTCCAAATCTTGCACCAGTGCTACTGACGATCGGCGTTTGCCCCTTCTTGGCCCAGGTCGTGCCGGCATGATGGTCAGAGCGGATACCCGCCTCGTCAGCGAAGAAAATACGCGCATTTTGCTCGCGAGCGCGACGCTGGATCTCCGGGTAATCCTTGTCAAACCACTGTTGCACCCGCTCCTCAGACTGCTGGTAGGCGCGCCATAGGGGCCGTTGCGGGGTCAGTCCCAACTGATTGAGCAGGCGACAGACTGAAGCCTTGCTATAGCGAATGCCGTACTTCTTGTGGATCAACTCACCCACCATCTTTGCTGTCCAAAGCGCAAAAGTGAATTGCAGTTGTAGTGGGTTTTTCGAAGTCACGGTGTTATAAACCCACTTCACCTTCTTGCCGTCCAGCTTTGGTTTTTTACCGCCGCGCTTTTTGGCTTCCAATGCACCCCAGCCACCATTACGGTATAAGGCAAGCCAGTTGTACATGGCTGCTCTCGTCACCCCGAATGCTTGTGCGACAACTTCAGGGCTCTGACCTTCTTGGACGCTCATGACAGCCCGCTTGCGTAGAGCGGTCAGTGTCCTGTGATCCAAGGTGCGTGCGTCGTTCTTGGGGGCTGCTTGCGTCATGGCCCAATTGTATCCAAGCAACAATTCTAAGTCTAGACTACAGTGAGACGGTTAATAATTGGCATTGTTGGCCGGCGGCAGGCCGAACTGCCAGCGCGGGTCGTCGCCAAGCACGTCGGCGCCCCAGGCCTTCACGTTGAACGGCGGGTTGGTGAGGATGTAGTCGACTTTCAGGTGCGGGTGCTGGTCGTTGCGGAAGGTGTCGGCGGCCTTGCCGAAGCTGTAGTCGATGCCGCGGATGGCCAGGTTCATGCAGGCCAGGCGCCAAGTGGCCGGATTGGATTCCTGGCCGTAGACCGAAAGATTGTCGATCTGGCCCTCGTGGGCGGCGACGAACTTCTCGGAGTAGACGAACATTCCGCCCGAACGCATGCAGGGGTCGTAGATTCGGCCTTTCCAGGGCGCAAGAATCTCGACCATCAGGCGCACGACCGAGCGCGGGGTGTAGAACTGACCGGCCTTCTGGCCTTCCTTCAGGGCGAACTGGCCAAGGAAATACTCGTAGACCTCCCCAAAAACGTCCTGGGCATGGTGCTCGTCGGCATCGAAACTCAGCCCGGAGAAAATATCGATCAGCTTGCCGAAGACATGCGGCTCGACCTCGAGCTTGGCAAAGTCCTTGTAGAGCACGCCCTTGAGCGAATCGTTCTCGCGCTCGATGGCGCGCATGGCCTCATCGAGCAGCCTGGCGATCTGCGGCGATTTGGCGTTGTCGCGGATATGCTGCCAGCGCGCCTCCTGAGGCACCCAGAAGACGTTGGCCTCGTCGTAGGCGTCGCGATCCTCGACGATGTACTCGGCCTGGTCCTCGCCGACGAAATACTCGCTTTCCGGATCACGCGCCCAGCGATTCAGGTTGGTCCGCCGCAGATCGAAGCGGTCGGAGACGTACTTAAGAAATATCAGACCCAGCACCGGATGCTTGTACGTCGCCGCATCCAGGTGGATCCGCAGGTTGTCGGCTGCTTCCCAGAGCAGCTTTCTGATGTCGTTCCTAGTCATTGATCACCCCTCCGCAGCCCGCGTCAGGTTAACCCAAATCGCACCGCGTTTCTGCCCAACTCTCCGGGGCCGATCCCAGTTTCACGCGCCCCCGAGGATCAACCTAGAAACTCCCACGTTCCGAAGAATCGCCTTAATGGTCCACGTGCCACCGGGGAAAACAAATAGCAGAAGCATCGGCGACCATTCCAGAATTTAAGAGAATCGCAAGGCTTTCACTCGCCGCCAGCGCAGCCAAATCTCCAGCGCGGCC
>CAZUTZ010000419.1:0-1983 GCA_964623655.1 uncultured Wenzhouxiangella sp. | reverse complement strand
TGGGCAGAGGGCCTTGCGTTTCAGGCCCTTGAGGTGCAGCCGAAGCGCGCAGGGCGAGGCGGAATAAGGGCCGCCGCATGTCTGAGTGGAGCGCCCGCAGGGCGCGGAGCGAGTTCGGCGGACCCCGCCTCGACCGAGCACTGCGGGGTATCGGCCGCCGGAAGGGCGGTCGACAAATCGTGGGCCTGCAACGCAAGGTCATCTGGCACCCGGCTGAGTTTGCTACGTAATCAGGTTTTTATTGTTAATTGGCACCAAAATACCTGCGGCATTTAATGCTAGTGGGCCAAGCGGGTTCAACAGATGTTAACTACAGCTCTGCGTACTGACTGGCCAGCGCTTCCATCTGTTCGCGTGTTTCGCCGGTCAGATAGGGGCTGAGCAGACTCATGACCTGCCAGGCGGCCCGGCCGGGGCGGACTTCGTCGTCCTGGACCTGGTCAAACGCCAGCCAGAAGGTGCTGACCAGGGCGATGTTGCGGATGGTCGCCTTGAGCTCGTGGGAACTGGCCTGCATGCGGCCGTCTTCGATCAGGTCATCGCACAGGCGGGCGGCAGACTCCATGGTCAGGCGCAGTATGCCTTTGAAGCGCTGGTGCAGCCCGCGGTGGCGGTCACACAGATCGCTCAGGTCACGGTACAGGAAGCGATAGGCACCGATGGTCTCAAAGGCCAGGTGGAGCAGGAACCAGACATCTTCGATATCGGCTGCGCGATCCTCCGGCGCGGCCAGCAACTCGAGCATCCGCTTCTCGAAGCCGGAGAACAGGGCCTCGATGAGGTGGGCCTTGGTGCGAAAGTGGTAGTGCAGGTTGCCCGGGCTGATGTCGAGCTCATCGGCAATGCGGTTGGTCGTGACGTTCGGCTCGCCGTCGGCATTGAACAACGCCAGCGCGGTATCCAGAATGCGCTGACGCGTGTCTCGGGCCATAGCCTCTGCCGAATTCGTTCAGTTCTTGAGCGACTCGACGAGGTCAATGTAGCGCTGCTTGGCCTCGTCCGGCTCGGTCCCCTTCAGTTTTTCCCACGCTTCGTATTTGGCCACGCCGACGAAATCGAAAAAGCCCGGCTTGTCGCCGGTGACGTCGCCGTTCGCTCCCTGCTTGTACAGGCTGTAGAGCTTGAGCATGGTGTCGTTGTCCGGACGCTCAGGCAGTTGCTTGGCGTCGGCCTGAGCCTGCTCGAAGCGCGCATCAAGATCACTCATCGGATTCCCCTGAAATTATCGTTGTACCTGGCTTTCTAGCATGCGCTGAAGGCCGGGTCAATCCACTCTTGGTTCACCAGCCTGGCTTTGTTGTCGCCAACTGGCGTCACCGGCTGCCAGCGGGTATCTTAGGGCGCATAACAAGACTGCTTCGGATTTTTCAAGGGAGAGACCATTCATGACCTATTTCGTTACCGGCGGGACCGGATTCATCGGCCGCAACCTGATCGATCAACTGCTCAAGCGCAAAGGCACCGTCCACGTGCTTGTGCGGCGCGGGTCGAAAAAGAAATTCAACCGCCTGGTCGAAGAGCGCTGGTCGGAGCACGGCAAACGCATCGTGGCCGTGAGCGGCGACCTCACCAAGCCGGTACTTGGTCTGTCGGCCAGTGACCAGGAAGCGCTGGCCGGCAAGATCAAGCATTTCTTCCACCTGGCCGCGGTCTATGACCTGAAGGCGAGCGAAGAACAAAACCAGGCGGCCAACATTGACGGCACCCGGCATGCCATCCAGTGCGCCGAAAAACTCAAGGCCAAGTGTTTTCATCACACCTCGTCGATTGCCGCGGCCGGCCTGTATCGCGGGACTTTCCGCGAAGACATGTTCGAAGAGGCCAGCGGACTCGACCACCCGTATTTCCGCACCAAGCATGATTCGGAAGGGCTGGTGCGCCAGCACTGCAGCATTCCCTGGCGCATCTACCGCCCGGGCATCGTGGTCGGGCATTCCAAGACCGGCGAGATCGACAAGATCGACGGGCCGTATTACTTCTTCA
>CAZUTZ010000418.1:0-1992 GCA_964623655.1 uncultured Wenzhouxiangella sp. | reverse complement strand
GGAACTCTTCGGCCAGCGGCGAATGCTCGACCCAGCCCAGATCCCAGTATTCGGGGTGATGCAGGTCGGCAAAACCGCCGTCGACCAGGGCACGGACGAAGTTCATGGTCATGGCCGAGCAGGAATGCGCGGTCAGCAGCCGTGAGGGATCCGGCCGGCGCGCCTCGGGCGTGAACTCCGGCGAGTTGACCAGGTCGCCGCGGTAGCTCGGCAGGGTCAAACCGTCGCGCGTCTCCGAATCCTCGGACCGCGGCTTGGCATATTGACCGGCGAAGCGGCCGATGCGCACCACCGGCATTTCCAGGCCGTGCAGCAGCACCAGCGACATCTGCAGCAGCACTTTCAGCCGGTTGGCGATGATGGATGGCTCGCACTCGGCAAAAACTTCGGCGCAGTCACCCCCCTGAAGAAAGAAACGTCGACCGGCCTGGGCCTCGGCAATCTGCTCCTTGAGCGCCAGAATTTCCCAGGAGGTGACCAGCGGCGGCATCTGGCTCAGGTGATAAACCGCTCCTTCAAGCGCCTTGCGGTCAGGATAAGTGGCCTGCTGCCCGGCAGTCTTTTTCTGCCAGGAATCCGGGGTCCAATCCTTGGCCGGGGTGATGGTCTTTAGCGCTTCGCTCATTGGTGCTTTACCTTTCCTGTGCTGACTGGTCAGTGACGTCGTCCAGGCCCGCGTCTTTTTCCGCACGGGCCCTGCATGCTCTGGGCTTAACGAATTCTTGATGCCCAGAGCATAAACACTATCAGGGCAACATACCAGAGCAAAGTCCACATCGGAATGGTCAGCCCCAGGAAACTCCAGCTCACCTCGGCGCACTCGCCGGCCCCGGTAAACGCCTCGCGGATGATCTCGCCCCAGCCGAACTCGAATTCGCGCATGAAAAACAGACCGGGCCCGCAATCGGGCACCTGGTCTTCGGGCAGGGATTGCAGCCAGACATGGCGCCCGGCCGTGGCCAGGCCCCAGCCGCCGCCGGCCAGATAGGGCACGGTATAAGCCCACCGACCCCAGGACTGCGGACCGTGAATGGCCGCGACCAGCGCCACCGCCCCCATGATCATGAACCCGAAGCGCTGCAACATGCACAGCGGGCAGGGTTCCAGGCCCATCACGAATTCGGCGTAATAGGCAAAGCCCAGCAGGCCGGCGCAGGCCAGAAAAATCAGAATGTAGGGGGTTCTTCCCCGGATCAGGGTTTGCATGATGCGCAGTGTGTCATACGGTCTGAATCAGACAAGTGGGCCCGCCGCTGGTTCGCTTGATTATACTGCGCAGCCAGACTGGCAACGACTGACCGCAGAGACTGACCGACCGTGAAACATCAAGTTTCGGCTGCAGGTAGCCCCAACTCCGCAGACTGCAGGACCAGCGCCTCGCCGTGAATCCACTGCTGCGCCAATTTCTCGACACCCTGGTCCACGCGGCACGCAATCTGCTGCCCATCATCGTCGTGGTCGGCGTGTTTCAGTTCGCGGTGCTGCAGCAAATGCCCGACGGACTGGGCTCGATGATCGTGGGACTGCTGATCGTGGTGCTCGGGGTGGCCCTGTTCCTGCAGGGCCTGGAGATGGGCGTGTTTCCCATCGGCAAGAGCCTGTCGGATGAGTTTGCCGCCAAGGGTTCGCTGCCCTGGCTGATGATCTTCGGCTTTTTCATCGGCTTTTCGGCCGTGATCGCCGAGCCGGCCCTGATCGCCGTGGCCGAGCAGGCCGAAACCATCAGCGAAGGCTTGATCGATCCCTTGGTGCTGCGCCTGCTGGTGGCGAGCTCGGTCGGCGCCGTGGTCTCGGTCGGCATCCTGCGCATCATTCTCGGCTGGCCGCTGCACTGGATGATGATCGGCGGCTATCTCACCGTGGTGCTGGTCACTTTCTTCGCGCCGGAAGAAATCGTCGGCTTGGCCTATGACTCCGGCGGAGTGACCACGAACATTGTCACCGTGCCGCTGATTGCCGCGCTCGGACTGGGCCTGGCCGCCTCGATCCGCG
>CAZUTZ010000417.1:0-2009 GCA_964623655.1 uncultured Wenzhouxiangella sp. | reverse complement strand
AAACCCAAGCCCCGCTTACATGGCGCCGAACCGCGCCGGCAGTCTATACTGCAAGCGGTGGAGATGAATTGGAGCCCATCCACCCAATGAGCCTGATCTACCCGGCCGGAACGACCGGGGAAGCGAATCGCAGGCTTTTTTTGGACATACGCCGCAAGAGCCGGGCATCAAAAAATCCACGGGTATTTTGATGCCGAGTTGATTAAGGGAGTCTGCATGAGCAAGCAAGCAACCGCGCCGCAGGCGCAGGACTTCATGACGCGCAAGGTGCGCACTGTCACGCCCGGGTTATCGCTGGACGAAGCGATCTCGTTCCTCAAACGCCACAAAGTGTCCAACGCGCCGGTGGTCGAAGAGGACGACCAGGGCCATCGCATGCTGGTTGGATTCCTGTCCGAAGGCGATTGTCTGGAGCATTTGTCCAACGAGATGTTTTTCGGCAGCCCGGCTCCGCAGCAAACGGTGCGTACGATGATGAAGCTGCATCCGGTCTGCGTCGAGCCGGACATGGACATCTTCAC
This sequence comes from uncultured Wenzhouxiangella sp., assembly GCA_964623655.1. Lineage (GTDB taxonomy): Bacteria > Pseudomonadota > Gammaproteobacteria > Xanthomonadales > Wenzhouxiangellaceae > Wenzhouxiangella. Next base: position 1,488 of record CAZUTZ010000417.1, on the reverse strand, counting down.
GCTGGCCTCGATCTTCGTCAACCATCGGTACCGGCATCTGCCGGTGGCTGACAACGGCCGCCTGCTGGGCATCGTCAGTCGGCGCGATATCCTGCATGCGCTGGACGATTTTTACCGCAGCGCCTTCAAAGACCGCAAATCCAAAAAGTTTCCGCCCAACCTCAGCGAGTTGGTCAACCACCGCTTCATCATGAAGCGCTGAATTTGCTCTGATAGCGCCGGTGCTCAGCCGGCGTCGGCGCGTTTGTCGGCCCCGCAGCTGGCCGGCGTTTTTCCGCATGGGCACTCGGCCTGTGAGCCAACGCCGCCACACGAGCCCTTGATCGGCGCCCTGCCCATCAGAACACCGACCATCATGGCCACGAACAGACCGAGGACGACAACAACACTCAGGATCACGGTCAGCAACATTACAAGCCTCCAGTTTCTGTCAGGCGTTCGAAAGCCGGGGTCATGCGTTCGGCCAGTTCGTCGCCGTCGGCGAGCAGCCACAATACCGCCAGATCGCGCTCGATGGCAAGTTCCCAGGCCTCGTCGATCGGCATGATACTGAGCGCCGTGGCAATGACGTCGGCCGTCGAGCAGCGCTGGGCCGCGGCGGTGACCGAGACGGTGTCGTGGTCGATGGGAAACCCGGTGCGCGGGTCGATCAGATGCGAAAACCGCCGGCCTTCCGATTCAAAGAAATTCCGGTAGTCCCCGCTGGTTGTGATCGCCACTTCTTCAACGGCAATCACGTCGTGGAGCTCCCTGGAGCCCGGCTGTGGCCGCTCGATCGCCACCCGCCAGGGCTGGCCGTCGGGCCTGTTGCCGTAGGTGCGCAAATCGCCGCCGATTTCCACCAGAAACCCCGGCACGCCCAGCCCGATCAGGTGGTCGGCAAGCACGTCAGTACCCCAGCCCTTGGCGATCGCCGACAGATCCAGGTAAACCCCGCCCGGCTGCACCAGCGTTGCGCTGTCCGGGTCGAACTGAAGCTTTTCCCAGCCCACCCGCCGCAGGGCCCGGGCGATGTCGTCTTCGTCGGGGATATTGTCGCGGCGCTGATCCGGGCCGAAACCCCACAGATTGACCAGCGGGCCGGCGGTGGGGTCGAACGCGCCCCGGGTGATTTCTGCCCAGTACAGCGCCTCGGAAAGCACGGTGGCAAAACCCGGCGGCAGGTCCACGCGTTCGCCGGCCTCGGCCTCATTGAAAGCCGTTATGACCGAATCGGCCCGGTAGGTGCTCATCTCCGCGTTGACCTGGTCCAGCAGGGCTTCGAGGTCGGCTCGCAGATCGGGCCCGGAGACGCCTGCCGGCAGCGCTGTCACGCGCACGGTCCAGACCGTGCCCATGGTGGCGCCGCTGAAGGTGATGGGATCGCGGGGCTGTTCGCAGGCCGCCAGCACCAGGGCCAGTGCAGCGACCATCAGCCATCTGACCGACCACTGGTTCCTAGCCACCAAAATCGTCAAGCAGAATGTTTTCCGGCTCCACGCCCAGATC
>CAZUTZ010000416.1:0-2009 GCA_964623655.1 uncultured Wenzhouxiangella sp. | reverse complement strand
GCGAAGCCATGCGCTCGGGCATGATGCCCATGATCAACGCCATGGCCGCGGCCGGCATTGTCAGCCTGCCGGGCATGATGACCGGCCAGATCCTGGCCGGCAGCCCGCCCGCGCTGGCGGTCAAGTACCAGATCCTGATCATGTTCACCATCACGGTCGGCACCGGGTTTGGCACTTTCGCCGCAGTGCTGGCCGGGAGCCGGCGCCTGTTCGATCAGCGCGAACGCCTGCGCGTCGATCGCCTCAGCGGTCCGCGCTGAGTTGAATCAGAGCCCGCGCGCCCAGGCCGGCCGCAAGGGAGCTGATTCGGGGTGGGCGATGGCGGCGCGAACCTGCTCGAGCATCTGTTCCTTGTCCCGCCCCAGGCGGCCTTTGAGCACCAGCCAGTTCGAGGCGTGGTCGGAGCGGAATACGGTGTCATTCAGCTCCAGCCCCGAGAGCAGACGCTCCATCTCGCGGAACAGTCCGGGCTGATCCAGCGGCTCCCACTCCGGAAATCCGGCCCGGAAGCGCTCCTCGCCCAGGGGAAAGCTGACCACCAGGGTGGCCAGGTATTCGGGCTGGGTGGCGTTGGCCAGCCGGGCCGAGTTTTCGGCGTGGCGGTCCGTGTAGATCTGACCGCCGAGTCCGTTCAGGATCATCACCGAGCGGGTGATGCCGGCCTGACCCAACTTGTCCAGCGCATCGACCGTCGAGGCGTAAGTTTCGCACTTGTTGACCTTTTCCAGGACCAGATCGTCGCCGGATTCCGCGCCGACGTAGGCCATTTTCAGACCGGCGTCGGCCAGTTCACGAACTTCGGCCACCGACTTGCGCTTCAGGTTGCGCGGCAGGCAATAGCTGGACACGCGCTCGACCGTCGGCAGGGGCTCGCGAATGGCACCGAGAATTTTCAGCAGCCGATGGGTCGGCAACACCAGGGCGTCGCCGTCGGCCAGGAAAATCCGCCGCACGCCGTGACCCAATTGCTCCCCGGTCTGCCGAATGCTTTCCAGCACTTCCGCCTCATCGCGGGCGCGGAATTTCTTCTGCGGTGCGGTATACATCTCGCAGAACGTGCACTGATTCCACGAACAGCCATCCGTGATCGGCAGGATCAGCGAGCGACCCTCGCTGGGCGGACGAAAGACGGGCTCGACGTAGCGGATGGGGATGGACATGGTCAACTCCGATGGCGATGGCTTCGAGTGTACCGAAACTCGGGTCGGGCTCTGTTGCACACCGGAGCCTCGAGGTAAGGACGGCCTTTGGCGCGCAATGCGGGCCGCTTGCGTATATAGACAAGAGAAAGCCGCTTTAGGCGTTACGGTCGCGTCGGCCTGACGCAACCGTGTTGAATCGGGAGGGACACCGGGATGAAACGAATCACCGCGCTTTTCTTTATCGTCCTGCTGACGTTCGGCGGGCCCCCGGCCTTCGCCCTGGGGCCGGATGCCGAGATCGATCAGCTGTGGCAGGAATACACCACACTTGAGCGCGCAAGCCTGACGCGCTCGCCCCTGGACGAGCAGGAGGCCGAGCAATACATGGACCTGCTGGTCCGGGCCATGTCGATCCAGGTCGAATGGGAGAGCGGGCTGCGCGAGCTGAGCCTGGTCGAGCGTGATCGGCTGGACCGGATCATTCACCAGCCCCTGTCAGTTGCCCCCGTCCCGAGTGACCTCAGGGGCTCTGCCAGTATCCAGGGTCAGGTGACCGATACCAACGGAGTCCCCGTGACCGAAGGTCAGGTCAATCTCCGGGAGTTCGGCAAATTTCTCGGATCCTCGCAAACACGCCTCTTGGATGCCGACGGCAGCTTCAGCTTCGCTTCCGTCCCACCCGGTCAGTACGTGCTTCAAGTCCGTCAAATGCCGGAACATGTCTCTCAGGCTTGGCCGGATCTCCCTTGCGTCAACTTTCTCTACTGCCGCCTGGAGCTTGGCGGCGAAGTCATCGAAATCACGGGAGGCGAAGCACTGGAAAAATCCTTCACCGTCGAACGCGGCATCCGCGTTGGCGGCACCGTG
>CAZUTZ010000415.1:0-2042 GCA_964623655.1 uncultured Wenzhouxiangella sp. | reverse complement strand
TGCGCGCCGTTCAGATGTTGCTCGGCCATGCTGATCTGGCCACAACCCAGATCTATACCCACGTCTCGCGCAGCAGGCTGAAGTCGCTCTATGCGGCGCATCACCCGCGGGGTTAGGTTGGGGATGTGTCGGGCAGGCCGGATCAACCGGCAGGAAACTTGCCGGCTGATCTATACTCCAACCCCTGTTATCAACGCGGCACTCCAATGCCATCGCAGGAGAGATTTTCGAGCATGAAACGAATGAACTGGATTGCGCTTGCGCTGCTTTTTGCCGCAGCGGTTGCGAATGCCGACCCTGGAGCGATCGAGCAGCGCCTGGAGGGCCTGGTTGATGATGTCTCCAACGTGGCAATTGCCGAGACGCCGCTGCCCGGCATCATGGAAGTCCGGATTGGCAGCGATATCGTCTATATGAGTGCTGACGGGCGCTACCTGTTTCAGGGCCGCGTGGTGGATCTGGATACCCAGCGCGATCTGACCGATGCAGCCATGGCCGGGGTTCGGCGCGAACAACTCACCGCGCTGGATCCGGCCGACTTCGTGACCTTCGGCAACGATGACGCGGACTACGAGTTGCTGGTGTTCACCGATCCGGACTGCGGCTTCTGCCGCCGCATGCACGAGAAAGTCGATGAATACATGGCCGAGGGGATTCGCATCCACTACCTCGCGTTTCCCCGTGCTGGTGAGGGTTCGCAGACCTACAACAAGATGGTCTCAGTCTGGTGCGCGGATGACCGCAATGGCGCCATGGATATCGCCAAGGCCGGCGGCGCGCCGCGTGCAGCCACCTGCACCAATCCGGTCATGGACCAGTACCGACTGGGCCAGACGCTGGGCGTGACCGGAACGCCTTCGCTGATGACCTTTGATGGCGACATCATTCCCGGCTACGTGCCGCCAGATCAGCTCCGGGATCGTCTTGATCGTCTGGCCGAGGCCAACAGTCACTGATCGATGGGACAGGCCCGGTGATCGTCCGCCGGGCCGCTTGCCAGGGGAGGGTGGGCAGCGCATGACGAATTGCCGCACGATGCTGTTGCTTGGCCAGCACGCGCTTGCCGATTTCCGACGCCGGCAGTTGGCCGGCGAGTTGTCTCAGGTGCTCGGCGCACGCGTTGAGCTTCAGGTGCGGGAAGTCTTCCTGCTGGCGGCCGAGGGACTGAGCGAAGCCGACGCCGAGGGTCTGCACAGTTTGCTGCATGCCTTGCGCTGGCAGCCACCACAGGCTGCATCCGACGCCGTCTTCGTGCTGCCGCGGCCGGGTACACGAACACCGTGGGCGAGCAAGGCCGGCGATATTCTCAGTCGCTGTGGTCTGAGCCATCTGTCCAATATCGAGCGCGGTTTGCTGCTCAATGTCGATGGTCCGGCGCCGGCGACATGGCCCGAGGTTGCCCAGCGCATCGTGCATGATCGAATGACTCAGGTGATGCTCCCGGTCGGTGCTGACCTGTCGACCTGGTTTGCCCAACCGCAGGCGGCGCCGCTGGGGCGGATTGAGCTTGGTGCTGATCCGGGTGCTGCGCTGGCGGCCGTCAACCAAAAGCTGGGTCTGGCCCTGAGCGACGGCGAAATCGACTACCTGGTTGAGGCTTATCAAGGCCTGCGCCGCGATCCCAGCGACGCTGAACTTATGATGTTTGCCCAGGCCAACTCCGAGCACTGCCGGCACAAGATCTTCAACGCCAGCTGGACGGTGGATGGTGCCGCGCGCGAGGCGTCATTGTTCAAGTTGATCCGGCGCACGCATGCGCATACGCCCGGCGGCACGCTGGTGGCCTACGACGATAACGCTGCCATTCTCGAAGGCACGGCCGGACACATGCTGCTGACCTTAAGCGAAGATCCGGTCTACCGTCTGGCGCCGGCCGATGTGCATATCCAGATCAAGGTCGAAACCCATAACCATCCCACCGCGATCTCGCCCGATCCCGGTGCTGCGACCGGTTCAGGCGGCGAGATTCGCGACGAGACTGCGACCGGCCGTGGCGGCCGTCCGGTGGCGGCACTGACCGGTTTCTCGGTCTCCGACCTCCG
>CAZUTZ010000414.1:0-2050 GCA_964623655.1 uncultured Wenzhouxiangella sp. | reverse complement strand
GAAATCAAGTTGATCTGAATCAGCCTCGGCCGCTCAATCGCTGGTTTGCAGCCTGCCCCGGCTGGCATCGACCAGTTCCTGGTGAATGCCCTGCCGGCTTGAGGCGGGCAGGCGCAGGGTCAGAATCACGCCGCCGGCATCGAAGTCACTGTCGACCTGCTCGACGGGGTAGCGGTCGATGATCTGCCAGGCCAGTCCCAGGCAGTCAAATGGCAGCCGGCACTGGTAGTCGCAGAAGGTGACCAGGGGTTCGCTGGCGGCCTGGCGCAGACATTCGGCGGCGGTGCCACCATAGGCCCGGATCAATCCACCGGTGCCGAGCTTGACGCCGCCGAAGTGGCGGATCACGACCACGGCGGTGTGCTCGAAGTCCTGGCCCTCGATGGCCTGAAGAATCGGCCGTCCGGCGGTCCCGCCGGGTTCGCCGTCGTCGTCGAAGCGATACAGGGGACCGCTCCGCCACGCCCAGCAGTGATGGTTGGCCGACGGGTCGCGTTGTTGATCAAGCCACTCGCCCAATGCGTTTTCGTCCTCGATTCTGGCCGCCAGCGCAATGAAGCGACTGCGCTTGACGGTGTTCTCGAACGAGGCCGGCTCGGTCAGGCACTTCACGACTTCTGAAGCGAGTGTGGCGTGGGGGCGTCGGTGATTTCGGCCTGGACGTCGAATTGATGCATCAGGATCGACACCCGGCGGCCGACCTGAAAATCGTCCGGCTCGGTCAGGGCAGTTCCCTCGGCGTCGCGCACCACCCCGTAGCCGCGTTCAAGCACGGTCAGCGGGCTCAGGTGGTTCAATGCCCGTACCTGCCCGGCCAGCCGGTTCTCGGCCTGCTTGAGCTGGCGTCCAATGCCCTGGTCCAGGCGCGCCCTGATGGCAATGAGCTGCTGGTCCAGCCTGGCAATCTGTCGATCGGGTCGGCGTGCATGCAGGCGGGCTGCCAGTTGGCGCGTGATCTGACGGTTTTTCTCCACGCCGCGCTCGGTGGCGCGCACCAGGCGGGCATGAAGGCGTCCTCGCCGCTCGGCCAGATCGTCGAGACGACGCAGCGGGTTGGCGGCCGCCAGTCGCCGGTCCAGTCCGTCCAGCCCCTGGCTGGCCATGTCGTTGATGCGCTGGACGGCCCGGGCCAGTCGTTGATCACTGCTGGCCAGGCGCGCTGACAATGCCGGACCGTCGGGGGTGACGGCGGCGGCGGCCGCGCTGGGTGTCGGGGCTCTCAGGTCTGCGACCAGGTCGGCAATGGTCACGTCGGTTTCGTGGCCCACAGCCGAGACCAGCGGCTTGGTGCTGGCGGCAATGGCGCGGGCCAGGGATTCATCGTTGAAGGCCCAGAGGTCTTCCAGCGAGCCGCCGCCGCGCCCGATGATGATGACATCGACCTGGTCATCCCGGTTGGCTGCGGCCAGTGCGGCCAATAGACTTGCCGGCGCGGCATCGCCTTGCACCTGGGCTGGATGGAGGCGGATCCTGGCCGCCGGCCAGCGCAGCGAGGTGACCTTGAGCATGTCCTGCAGCGCCGCCCCCGAGGCCGAGGTGACCAGGCCGATTCCCCTTGGCCAGGCCGGCAGAGGGCGCTTGCGTTCGACCGAGACCAGGCCTTCGCGGTCAAGTTTCTTCGTCAGCGCCTCGAAGGCCGCCTGCCGCAGGCCTTCGCCAGACTCGAGCATGGCGTCGGCAATCAGCTGGTAGTCGCCGCGTGGCTCGTACAGTCCAAGACGGCCCCGAACCAGCACTTCCTGGCCGTTCCTGGGTTGAAAGCCCAGGCCCATGGCGTTGCCCTTGAACAGGGCGCAGCGGATCTGCGCCTTGTTGTCCTTCAGGCTGAAGTAAAGATGGCCCGAAGCTGGACGAGCCAGGTTGGAGATTTCAGCCCGAAGCCATAAACGGGGAAAGCCCCCCTCAAGGTGGACCCGGACTTCGCGGTTCAGCTCGGCAGGGCTGTAGACGTGGCTTTCGGGGCCTGGAGGAGCGATTCGAATGGGGTTGGATTATACCCCTCGGCAGTCACCTCTCCGGCGGCAAACAACAGCGACTCGAATCGCCGGCT
>CAZUTZ010000413.1:0-2052 GCA_964623655.1 uncultured Wenzhouxiangella sp. | reverse complement strand
GGTAGAGAAAACACGGCTCGTCGTTCGCGGCATGATCGCGGGCATCAAAGCCAATATTGTCGACAACCCCAATGTCCACGTTCACGAACTCGACCCGGACACGCGCCAGGCCTGGCGAAAGGCCACGCAAGGCGGGCTGGACTGGCTGGTACGGCAAGTCGGCGGTGAATCCGAGTGGATCCGGGAGCAAATCATGGCCGGCAAACAATCCTTTCGCGAGCAGTTTCCCGACGCCCAGCCAGACTATCCGTAGCGGCCCGCTAGTTACGCTTGTAAGCAGTCAACTCAGTGGTGTATCTGAACCGTTCCTTGGGATGGGTACTGATAGTCAGCAACACCAGGTTTTCACTCAAATCGTAGAACCGCCTGATCACGATGAGCGCCGGGCTGTTGGTCTTGGCGCACAGCATCTTGGCCGTCTTGTCGTCCATTGAGTCCGCCGACAGCGTCTGACTGACCCGGCTCAAGTTCATGAAATCCAGCTGTTCATAAAGCGCACGCTCGCAGCGCTCCAGATCGAGCAGCGCGCTGACCTGCTCGGGGTCGGTCGACGGCGCCCAAAGTTCGACCAGGCAAAGGGCCAGTGGTGGGTCCTGGTCGCGCTGATAGCGAATTCCGGTTAAGTGGGGCAACTCAGTACCGACCGGAACGCCCAGCTCAGAGACCAACTCTTCCGTGACCACGTCCATTCGGGTCTGCTGAATAACCAGGCGGGTTGCCTTGCCGTACTGCAGCAGACCTTCAAGGCTATCGACAAACTGGTTGTAAACAACGGGCGCGTACTTGGCAATCACCCGGGTGCCGGAGCCACGGCGCCGCTCAACCAGCCCCATGGCCTCCACACGGCGCAGCGCTTCGCGAGCCGTGTGTCGACTGATATCGAAACGATCGCATAATTCAAGCTCAGTCGGCAGCAGATCGCCAATCGCGACTCGACCGCCTCGAATCATTGCCACCAGATCATCGCAAACCTGAAGATAGCGCGGTCTCCGATCGCGCTCTTTATCTTTACTCATAAGAACGTCGAAATTCCCCGTGCGCGGACCTCCCCGCCAAGCTCTTTACAATACCATTGTTTGTCCAGACAAAATGCTTTTAGGCACCCTGCGGGGCTGTACAATATGTCCGGACAAATATAAGATCCCCCCATGACCGCGCATACCAGCTCACCGACATTGCTGGATCGGCTCATCCACCGCGCCCTCGGGCCGGTGGCAACGCGTGATCGCGCGCGAGCCGCGCGCCACCTGCTGGACTGGCTGGCCTGCAGCCTCGCCGCCATCAAGTTCAAAGAGGCACATCAATTCCGTGCCGCACTGGACCTACCCGATCGCCCATTACCCGCAATCTGGTATCCGGAGGTATCGCCGCAACTCGCCGCATTGGCCGACGGTGCGCTGGGCAGCATGCTGGAAATGGACGATGTGCACCGCTCGGCCGTGCTCCATCCTGGTCCGGTCATTGTGCCTGCAGCATTGGCCACCGCCCGCGCCTCCCGCAGTGATGTCGGACAACTGCTGGACGGCCTTGTTCGTGGCTATGAAATCATGATTCGACTGGGCCGCGCTCTGGGCCTGACGCATTATCGTTACTGGCACCCGACTTCAACCTGCGGTGCATTCGGCGCTGCCATGGCCGCAGGCTCGATTCGGCAACTGGCACCCACAGCAATGGTCTGGGCACTGGCCAACGCGGGCAGTCGTACCGGCGGCATGTGGCAAATGCGCCATGAACCGGTACCCACCAAGGCAATCCACACTGGGCTGACAGCCCAGTCCGGCTGGCTGGGTGCGGCCCTGGCCGAACAAGGCTTTGCCGGCCCAGCCAGCCTGCTGGAAGGCGACCAGGGCCTGTTTGCGGCAACGACATCAACAGCCCGGCCAGACGATTTGCTGGTCGACGATGATGACTGGCTGATCCATGAGGTGAGCTTCAAACCGTGGCCGGCTTGCCGTCATGCCCACGCGGCCATGGATGCCCTGCTGGCGCTCGACCCCCTACCCAGGGCCGCCGATATCAGCCATATCGAGGTCGGCACCTACCGGGCGGCGC
>CAZUTZ010000412.1:0-2060 GCA_964623655.1 uncultured Wenzhouxiangella sp. | reverse complement strand
GCCAGCACAGTGACTCTGAGCGTTACCTTATTAGCCGCATGGCCCACTAGGCCGAATTGGCGGCCAGTCTTTGGCCCAAGACCCGAGCCCTGGGATTATCGCTTGCCGATCGCGCCTGTCTAGCATTGGCGCTGGTGCACGAATGTCCCGTCGTCACGGCTGACCGCGCCTGGATGCATCTGGCTCTTGACCTCGAAATCCGCTTGATTCGATGAGATCATTCGGCGCCTCATGACCGATTCAAGCCCAACAGACCGCTGGCGTTTCTGGATCGACCGCGGCGGTACTTTCACCGACATCGTCGGCCGCGGCCCCGGCGGCGAGTTGCTGACTGAAAAGCTGCTCTCGGACAACCCCGAGCACTACGACGATGCCGCGGTGGAGGGCATCCGGCGTCTGCTGAATCTGAATCCCGACGAGGCCATTCCGGACGCCGACATCGAGCACGTGCGCATGGGCACGACGGTGGCCACCAACGCGCTGCTGGAACGGCGCGGCGAGCGCACCGCCTTGCTGATCACGCGCGGTTTTCGCGACGCCTTGTTCATCGGCCACCAGGCCCGACCCGATATCTTTGCGCTCGACATCCAGCGCCCGGAACTGCTGTATGAATCCGTGGTCGAGCTCGACGAGCGGGTGCGCGCCGACGGCGAGGTCCTGCAGCCTCCGGACGAGGCCGCCATTCTCGATACCCTGCAGTCACTCCGCGCACAAGGCATCAGGGCGCTGGCCGTGGTGCTTGTCCACGGCTACCGCTATCCGGAACATGAACGTCTGATCGGTCGCCTGGCCCGCGAGGTCGGCTTCGAGCAAATCAGCCTGTCGCATGAAGCCAGTCCGCTGATCCGCCTGATCGGCCGCGGCGATACCACGGTCGTCGACGCCTACCTCTCGCCCATCCTGCGCCGCTATGCCGACCGCGTGGCCGACCAGCTCGGCGAGGTGCGACTGCAATTCATGAAGTCCGACGGCGGCCTGACCGGGGCTGATCGGTTCGCCGGCAAGGACGCCATTCTGTCAGGCCCCGCCGGCGGCATCATCGGCTGCGTCGGCACGGCAACCGCTGCCGGCCTGGATCGGATCATCGGCTTCGACATGGGCGGCACCTCGACCGACGTGTCGCACTACAAGGGCGAGCTGGAGCGCTGTTTCGAGACCGATATGGCGGGCGTGCGCATGCGTGTTCCCATGCTCGAAATCCACACAGTTGCGGCCGGCGGCGGCTCCTGCCTGCACTTCGACGGCAGCCGGTACCGGGTCGGGCCGGATTCGGCCGGCGCCAATCCGGGTCCTGCCTGCTACCGCCGCGGCGGCCCGCTGACGGTCACCGACTGCAACGTGATGCTGGGCAAGCTGCAGCCAGACTTCTTCCCGGCCGTTTTCGGGCCGGACGCCGATCAGACCCTGGACGCCGATGTGGTGCGGGAAAAATTCGAAGCGCTGCGGACCGAAATCCACGCCGCCACCGGTGACGAACGCTCGATTGCGGAAGTCGCGGAAGGTTTTTTGCAGATCGCGGTCAACAACATGGCCAGCGCCATCCGCAAAATTTCCGTACAGCGTGGTCATGACGTCACTCGCTATGCGCTGAACTGCTTCGGCGGCGCCGGCGGCCAGCACGCCTGCCTGGTTGCCGATGCCTTAGGGCTCGAGACCGTTTTCATCCATCCCCGGGCCGGGGTCCTGTCGGCTTACGGCATGGGTCTGGCCGACGTCATCGCCCTGCGCGAATTCCCGCTGGGCGAGCTGATGGATGAGACTTTGCCCGAACCCCTCGAGCGGGCCGAGAGCCAGGCCCGCAAAGCGGCAGTAGCTGAACTGGTCGACCAGGGCCACTCGCCTGAAGGAATAAAGACCCGGTCGCGCCTGCACCTGAAATACGCCGGCACCGACACGACCCTGCTGGTCGACCTGGGCACGATCGAAGACATGCGAGACGACTTCACTGACCTGCACCGCAAACAGTTCGGCTTCGCCTTGCCCGACCGCGACATCGTCGCCGAATCCGGCCTGGTCGAAGCGATCGCCCCCGGCCAGGCCCTGACCGAAGCGAAGGTTGA
>CAZUTZ010000411.1:0-2062 GCA_964623655.1 uncultured Wenzhouxiangella sp. | reverse complement strand
GCCTGCGTTTCGCCATCCGCGAAGGCGGCCGCACCGTCGGCGCCGGCGTGGTTGCGAAGATTCACGAATAGATAGACGAGCGCTCAGGGTTCAGGGTTCAGGAATGGTTTTTCCGGAACGCTGAACCCCGAACCCTGAACCCGATTTTTAAAGGCGAGTAGCTCAACTGGCAGAGCAGCGGTCTCCAAAACCGCAGGTTGGGGGTTCGAGTCCCTCCTCGCCTGCCACTTTTTTAGTCACGGACACTATGGCAGCCGAAAAAGCAACACCACGCGACAACATGTTCTGGGCGGCTGGCCTGCTGGTGCTGGTCGTCGGTGTTGCGGCGTTTTTCTACTTTGCCGACGAAGTCATGACGCTCGTTCGGGTGCTCGGTCTGCTGGCGTCGGTGGTGGTGGCCGGCCTGATCGTCGGGCAAACGCCGCGTGGTCGCGAGATGTTCGGTTTCGTCCGCGAGGCCGACGTCGAGCGGCGCAAGGTGGTCTGGCCGACCCGCCAGGAAACGCTGCAGACGACGCTGGTCGTTCTGGTCATCACCGTCATTGTGGCGATCTTGCTGTTCATCATGGACTCCATTTTTGGCTGGGCCGTGCGGCGGCTCATCGGCGCGGCCGGAGGGGCATGATGAGCAAGCAGTGGTATGTCGTCCACGCTTTCTCCGGCTTTGAAAAGCAGGTGATGAAGTCGCTCAAGGAACGCGTGGAGCGAGCCGGAATGGAAGACCAGTTCGGCGAGATTCTTGTCCCGACCGAAGAGGTCGTGGAGATGAAAAAAGGCGTCAAGCGTCGGAGCGAACGGAAATTTTTTCCCGGCTACGTGCTGGTCGAAATGGAGATGAACGAAGACACCTGGCACCTGGTCAAGGACGTGCCCAAGGTCATGGGGTTTATCGGTGGTCGCCAGGACAAGCCGGCGCCGATCACCAAGCGCGAGGCCGACGCGATTTTGCAGCGCGTCGCCGAAGGCGTCGACAAGCCGCGGCCGAAGGTCTTGTTCGAGCCGGGCGAGATGGTCCGGGTCGTCGATGGCCCGTTCAATGATTTCAGTGGTGTGGTCGAAGAGATCAACTACGAAAAAAGCCGGTTGCGGGTGGCCGTGTCGATCTTCGGCCGCTCAACGCCGGTTGAACTCGACTTCCAGCAGGTCGAGAAACTCTAACGAGCGGGGTCGGTCCAAGCCGGCCCCTGACATCAGACAACGGGGAGCCGCGAGCTTCGTGCTCCGGCGCTGGCACCCGAGGAGAAAAGCATGGCCAAGAAAATCAAGGCGTACATCAAGCTGCAGGTCAAGGCCGGACAGGCCAATCCCAGCCCGCCGGTCGGCCCGGCGCTGGGCCAGCACGGCGTGAACATCATGGAATTCTGCAAGGCGTTCAATGCCCAGACGCAGTCGACCGAGGCGGGTTTGCCGTTGCCGGTCGTCATCACCGTCTACAACGATCGCAGTTTCACGTTCATCACCAAGACCCCGCCGGCGGCGGTGTTGCTGAAGAAAGCGGCCAAGCTGGACAAGGGCAGCGGTGAGCCGAACACGCGCAAGGTGGGCACGGTGACCCGCGAACAGCTCGAAGAAATTGCGCGGATGAAAGAACCGGATCTGACCGCCGCGGATATGGATGCGGCCGTTCGCACCATCGCTGGTAGTGCCCGCAGCATGGGCCTGAACGTGCAAGGAGTTGAATGATGGCCAGAAGCAAACGTTTACGCGCCATTCGCGAGCAGCTCGAGCCCGGCAAAGTCTACTCGATTGATGAGGCTCTGGAACTGCTCAAGTCGTCCAGCAAGCTCAAGTTCACCGAATCGGTCGATGTCGCCATTCGACTGGGGGTTGATCCGCGCAAATCCGACCAGGTCGTGCGCGGCGCCATCGTGCTGCCCAACGGTACCGGGAAGTCGGTCCGCGTGGCGGTCTTCGCCCAGGGCGATAACGCTGAAAAGGCCGAGGCGGCAGGTGCCGACATCGTCGGTTTCGAGGATCTGGCCGAGACCATCAAGGGTGGGCAGATCGATTTCGATGTCTGTATCGCCACTCCGGATGCGATGCGTGTTGTCGGTCGCCTGGG
>CAZUTZ010000410.1:0-2086 GCA_964623655.1 uncultured Wenzhouxiangella sp. | reverse complement strand
CGTGATGAAGACAGCCTGGCCCGAATCGGCGGCGATGAACTGGCGGTGCTGCTGGGCAATCTGGATAGCGAGACGGCAGCGTTGCCGCGGCTGGATGAACTGCTGGAGTTGACGCGGTCGGTCTTTGTCTACGAGGGCCGGGATATCCAGCTCTCGGCCAGTCTGGGCGTGACGTTTTATCCGCAGATGGAACCGGTGGCGGCTGATCAGCTACTGCGGCAGGCCGATCAGGCCATGTATCAGGCCAAGCTGGCGGGCAAGAATCGTTATTGCCTGTTTGATACGGCCGAGGACCAGGCCACGCGCGGTATGCATGAAACCCTGCATCGGATTCGGCGCGGGCTGGAGCGCGACGAATTCATCCTGTTCTTCCAGCCCAAGGTCAATATGCGGACCGGCGAAGTGCTGGGCGCAGAGGCGCTGATTCGCTGGCAGCATCCAGAGCGCGGATTGCTGTCTCCAGCCCAGTTCCTGCCGCTGGTGGAGCAGGATGATCTGGCTTTGGAGATGGGGCAGTGGGTCATCGAGGAGGCCCTGGCGCACCTCGAGGCCTGGCAGACGGCTGGCCATCGTCTGGTGGTCAGCGTCAATATTTTCGGCCGCCAGATTCAGCACGAGGATTTTGTCGCTGATCTGAAGGACACATTGGCCCGGTATCCGTCGCTGGCCCCCGAACAGCTTGAGATCGAAGTGCTGGAGACCAGCGCGCTGGAAGACGTTGATCGTGTGTCTGTCGTGATTGAAGACTGTGCCGAGTTGGGGGTGCGCTCCGCGCTGGATGATTTCGGTACCGGTTATTCATCGCTGACCTACCTGAAACGGTTGCCGGCGGCGATCCTCAAGATCGACCAGAGCTTTGTCCGCGACATGCTCGACGACCCCGACGACCTGGCCATTGTCAGCGGTGTTCTGGGTCTGGCCCGATCTTTCCAGCGCGATTCGGTGGCCGAGGGTGTGGAGACTGTGGCTCACGGCGAGATTCTCCTGGATCTGGACTGCGAACTGGCTCAGGGGTACGGAATTGCCCGTCCTATGCCGGCCGAAGACTTCTTGCCATGGATGGAGCAATGGCAGCCCGGCCCCAGCTGGAAGGATCGACGCCCGCGCCTGCCCGAGGAGCGGGACCTGATTTTCAGTATGGTTGAGCATCGGGCCTGGGTTGCCGCACTGGCCAGACACGTGGAGTCCGGCACGCCGCTTCCGGAGCTGGATGTGAGCGAGTGCCGCTTCGGACGCTGGCTGAATGAACAGCTTGCCGGGGGTAATGGATCGAACGAGGTGTTGCAGGAGATCGATCGGCTGCATCACGATCTGCACGAAAAAGCGGAAGCTGTCGTCAGCGATCGGGCTGCCCGAAAATCAAAAGACGCCGGGCGCGGGATGGAAGGCGTCTATCGCCTGCGCGATGAGCTGCTGCAGCGGATGCAGACGCTGGCACTCCATGGATACAGCGGCGATGGTTATGACGGTTGGCGTGACAATCTCACCGACGCCTCCGAGACGACCGATCAGCCCCAGCGCCGCGATCCGGATTAAGTAACCGCTTTTTTACCCTGCCGCGTGGCCCACTAGAGGCTGGTGAGACGTTCGCGCAACGCTCCGAATTCGGCCGCCAGCGGATCCGCCTTCGCCTCGCGCTCCAGCAGTTCCGCCAAAGCGGGTGGGGGGGCGATCTCGCGGCCCAGCAGCGGCTCGACCACCTCATCAAACTTGGCCGGGTGGGCGGTGGCGGCCAGCAGATGCGGGCGGAATTGCCCGAATTGACGGCGCATGCGCAGCACTTCCAGCGCGCAGGCGGTATGAGGGCAGACGGCCATCTGGAAGCGCTGATCCGCTTCAACGATGGTTTTTCGGATGACCTCGTCGCTGATGCTGAAAGCCTGAATGCCGGCATCGCGCAGGTCGCGATCGCGGAAAAACCAGGCCAGGCGCTCGAAGTTGCTCGGATCACCCACGTCCATTGCGTTGGCCAGCGTGGCGAGGCCCGGCCGGCCCCGATAATCCTGGCCCGAGAAGTACTCAGACAAAGTACGGTTGGCGTTCGTGGCCAGCACGACTTGCCCGATCGGCAAACCCATTTCGCGCG
>CAZUTZ010000409.1:0-2096 GCA_964623655.1 uncultured Wenzhouxiangella sp. | reverse complement strand
GGCTTCCAGTGCGGCTCGAATCAGGGTGGCGTGCGCGGCCGGTGCGCGGTCGGTATCGCCGGCGGCGGCCGCCAGAGTTTGATGGGCGATGTCCAGCAGATCACCATCGCCGCACAGGTGCCCCAGACGCAGCAGTCCGATGACGGCCAGTCCGGCGCCGGACGGCGTGGCGTCGTCGCTGAAGGCCAGTGGGCGGGTCAGCAGGGCCTCGTGGTCGGCCGGAGTGAAATACATCGCCCCGGTCTGGGCGTCGAAAAACTCCCGTGTAATGCGACGGGCGATGCGCCGGGCCAGGTTGAACCAGCGCGGCTCGAAGCGAAACTGCAGCAGTTCCAGGCAGGCCAGCAGCACGGCGGCATGGTCTTCGAGGCTGGCGCTTTGGGCGCTCTTGCCATCCCGCCACACTGCCCGAGGCGGCTCGTGGCCGAACAGGTTGACGGCCACGGCGTCCAGCGCATCCGCGGCCTGTTGCTGCCAGTCCTCGCGCTCGAGCAGGCGGCCGGCCTCGGCCAGGCTGGCGATAACCAGACCGTTCCAGCCGGCGATCATCTTGTCGTCCAGGCCGGGGGGCGGGCGTTCGGCCCGATTTTCCAGCAAGCTGGCTGTGGCCTGTTCCAGTTGTTCGGCCACGCCGTCTCTGTCGCGGGTCTCGTCGGTCAGTTCATCAAGACTTCGGGCGATGACCAGATGCCAGGCTTGCTCGTCATCGCCCTCTTCGAAATTAGCCGGCCCGTCGAGGCCGAAGCGAGCGCAGAACAGTTCGGCCTGGTCGGCCGGCAGGGCGGCGTGAACCTGGTCCGGGGTCCACAGGTAAAAGGCGCCTTCGCGGCCGTCGCTGTCGGCATCCAGGCTGGCGGCAAAGCCACCGTTGTCCAGCCGCGTGGTTTCGCTCAGCCAGGTGACGGTCTTTTCAACCACGCGGACAAAGCGCGGCTGCCGCCAGCGCCGGGTGGCGCGCGCGTAAAGGCCCAGCAGCAGGCCGTTGTCGGACAGCATTTTCTCGAAATGCGGAATTTCCCAGGCCGAATCGGTGGCATAGCGGAAAAAGCCGCCGCCGAGCTGGTCGAAAAGCCCGAAACGGGCCATGGCCTGGAGCGTGTCGGCCAGCATTCGCTCGCTGTCTTCGTCGGCGCCGGAATCGGGCTCGATGAACGCCTCCAGCGCCATCAACAGCGGTGCCTGGGGAAATTTCGGCGCCGGCCCGAAACCTGCATGTTCGTGGTCAAAGCTGGCCGCGAGTTGCCCGCGCAGGGCCTCGGCGGCCAGGGCCGGGCTGCCTTCGCCGGGCTGCGGCTGGGCGATGGCCTGCAGCGCTTGCTGTACCTGCAAATGCTGGGCGCGCAGTTCATCGCGTCGACTCGTCCAGACCTCGTTGATGCGCCCCAGCAGGTCGGGGAAGCCGATCATTCCGTGGCGCTGCTCGGGCGGAAAATAGGTGCCGGCAAAAAACGGGGCCTGGCTGTCGGGGTCGAGAAACACCGTCAGTGGCCAGCCGCCGGAGTTACCGGTCAGCAACTGATGGGCGAGCTGGTAGATACGGTCCAGATCGGGGCGCTCTTCGCGGTCGACCTTGATGTTGACGAAGTAGGTGTTCATCAACTCGGCGATCGCGTCGTCGGCGAAGCTTTCATGCGCCATGACGTGGCACCAGTGACAGGCGCTGTAGCCGATCGACAGCAGGATCGGGCGCTGACTGCGTCGGGCCAGGGCCAGTGTGTCGCGGTTCCATTCCTGCCAGTGCACCGGGTTTTCCGCGTGCTGGAGCAGGTAGGGGCTCAGGGCGCTTGAGAGTTTGTTGCAGAGTTCCATGGCGGTTGTGCTGAACAAGAGCGGCCAGCATATCGGTGTTTGTTGCTGCAGACCAGGGATTAGGGACCAGGGACCAGGGGCTAGCCCTGGAGCAGGCTTAAGCCCCTTCGCCGTATCGAGTCTCGAAAGTTCGCCCGGCGGGAAGGTTGTCTACGGCTTCGGGTAAGCTGTGCTCTGCTGAGTTCGGGTGGAAGTCAGGATGGTTGGCACGATCGAAGGTCAGTCTCTGGTACTGAAAAAAGGTGAGGACAAGCGCCTGCGCGCGGGGCATCTTTGGGTGTTCAGCA
>CAZUTZ010000408.1:0-2100 GCA_964623655.1 uncultured Wenzhouxiangella sp. | reverse complement strand
AGACCTGCTGCATATCCACACCCATCAGCGCGGCTTTCTCGCGATCAATCACGATTTCCTGCTGCGGACGGTCGATGTCCAGATCGGAATTTACGAAAATGAATCGGCCCGACTGCATGGCCCGCTCCATCAACTGGTCGGCAAAGGTTTCGATGTTTTCAAACGGTTCGGTCGAACCGATCACGAACTCGACCGGCGGGCCGCCACCGCCCGGGGTGGGCAGGTCGGGCGGCACCACGGCAAAGGCCTGGAGTCCGGGAATGCCGTCAAGGAACGGCTGCACCGTTTCCTCCAGAAGCGTCTGGGTGCTGACATCGCGCTGGTCCCAAGGCTTGAGCACCAGGCCGGCAATGGCCTGGTTGGTCGAGCCAATGCCGCCGCCACCAAAGCCGTTGATGATGAACACGCCTTCCAGGGCCTCGGTGTCCTCACCCAGCTGGTTCAGCCGGCGGGTGTTGCGCTCGAGATTATCCAGGGTAGCAAACGGGTCGGCCTCCATGATCGAGAAGATGAAACCGGGGTCTTCCGGCGGCTCCAGCTCGGACTGGCTGGTCACGAACAGGAAATAGCAGGAAACGATCACGATCAGCCCGAACACGGCCAGCACGTGGCGATCGTCCAGCCAGCTGCGCAGAACATCACGGTAACGACGGCGCAGGCCGTCAAAGCGCTTGTCCAGCCAGGCCGCCAGTTTCGGCCGGCTGCCGGTTCGGCGCGATTTGAGCACGCGCGAGCACAACATCGGGGCCAGGGTCAGCGCCACCACGCCCGACAGCACCACGGTAGCGGCCAGGGTAAAGGCAAACTCGATGAACAGCGTGCCGGTCAGGCCGCCGACAAAGCCGATGGGGGCGAACACCGCAATCAGGGTGGTCGACATGGCCACGATCGGCCAGGCCAGCTGGCGTGCGCCAATCAGCGCGGCCTCGACGCGGCGCTTGCCGTTTTCCATCTGCCGCTCGATGTTCTCCAGCATGATGATGGCGTCATCGACCACGATGCCGATGGCCAGGACCATCGCCAGCAGGGTGAGCAGATTGATCGAAAAGCCCATCAATTGCATCAGGAAGAAGGTACCGATCAGCGAGATCGGCACCGACAGGGCCGGGATCAGCGCGCTGCGCGCCGAGCCCAGGAAGGCATATATCACCAGCACCACGATCACCAGGGCCAGGAAGATGGTGAAGATCACCTCGCCAATGGCGCTTTCGATGTACTCGGTCGAGTCGTAGGAAATGGTCGCCTGCAGGCCCTCAGGCAGGCGCGGGATGATCAACGCATCCCAGACCTCGCGGACCTCGGCAATCACGTCCAGCGCGTTGGCGTCCGGCGCGATTTCCACGCCAATGAACACGGCATCCAGTCCGTTGTAGGACACCGAGGCGTCAAAGCTTTCCGGCCCCAGCTCTACCTCGGCGATGTCTTCCAGGCGAACCAGCGCGCCGTTCTCCGAGCGCACCACCATGCGCTCGAACTCCCCGGGTGTCTGCAAGTCGGTATTGGCGGTGAGATCAACCGCCACCATCTGGCCCTTGGTTCGGCCGACGGCCGAGAGCACGTTGTTGGCCATCAAGGCCTGGCGGACATCGCTGCCGGTGATGTTGAGTGCCGACATGCGCTCGGGGTCCAGCCAGATGCGCATGGCAAAGGTACCGGCCCCCAGGATCTCGGCCTGCTGCACGCCCGGAATGGTCGCCAACTGGGGTTCGACCTCGCGCACCAGGTAATCGGTGATCTGGCTGTCGTCGAGCAGATCGGAAAAGAACGACAGGTACATGGCCGCCACCTGTTCGCCGACCGACAATTCAATCACCGGATCTTCGGCCTCGGACGGCAATTCGGAACGAAACTTGTTGACCTGGGCCGAGATCTCGGTCAGCACGGCATTCGGGTCGGCATCCAGCCGCAGGTAGGCCTGGATGATCGACGTGCCGGCCACCGAGGTGGATTCGATGTAGTCAATGCCCTCCGCCTGGGCCACCTCGCGCTCCAGCGGGGTGGTGATGAAGCCCTGGATCAGTTCGGCATCGGCCCCGAAGTACTGGACCGAGACGGTGATGATGGCGTTCTGGATTTCGGGAAACTGGCGCACATTGAGGT
>CAZUTZ010000407.1:0-2104 GCA_964623655.1 uncultured Wenzhouxiangella sp. | reverse complement strand
CCCCCCGAGATCTACACCACCCCCATCTTTCCCTACCCGCCGCTCTTCCGATCTGGACAGCCATCGGTTTGCAGGTAGAACGATGTCCCGGGCGGTGAGTGCGCCTCGGGGAACAGGAACTCACACGGCACGGATCCGGCCCGGCTGACGGAATACTCGTACCAGACCACCGGCCGGTCCGGCGCCCCACCGCGGTAGACCCACATCTGGGACTTGGCGGTATTGTCTCGACCCGGCTCGTCCATGACCTGGACAGGCGTTTCATCGATCTGCAGGACCCGGCCCTGGTACAAGTACTGCTTGAGCGCGGCCATCAGGGGCTGCAAGGGCTCGCGCAGCTGCACCATCCAGCCCGACAGGGTCTGGCGCGACAGCCCGAAGCCCTCGCGGGCAAAGATCTTTTCTTGCCGATACAGCGGCAGGCCATCCACGAACTTGCCCGTGACCACATCAGCGATCAATGAGCTGTGGCCGAGGGCCTTGGGCAGGATGCAGGCCGGACGCGGTGCGACCACGACGGTCAGGGGCTGCCCGGTCTTGTTGTGGCGGATCGGTGCGTACTTCGCCCGCCTGGTCTTGACCACGTAGTACTGGCGCGGCAAGACCGCCAGTTGCTCGGACTCCTCATAGCCCATGGGTACGTGGGTCGTTGCGATGGCGGCCTTGTCGGCTTCGGGCAGATCGATGATGCGTTCGACACGTGGCAGGTGGCTGGGCAGCGCACGGCGCTTGGGCGGGTTGTCTGAAGACCGCCGGGTGGAGCTGATGGTTGCCTTGGCGTCTTCGATCTGGCGATCGAGTTGTTCGATCAGATCATTGAGCTCGGCCTCATCGAACAGCTTGAGTTGTTCCTTGCAGACCCGGTCGGCCTTGGGGCCAAAGCGCTGGTGGCGCAGCAGCTCAAGACGTTCAAGCAGGATGCTGATCTTCTGATCGCGGGCTGCGATCTGGGCCTGGTATTGCTGCTCACGCAGGGCCAGATCCTGCTCATGTTCAGCCGCCATTTTTGCAATGATCGCGCGCAGTTTTTGCGGGTCATTGGTGTCGATGGCAGCGGGCTTTCCCATGCCCTGTATTTTAGCAAAATCAGGTAGAAAACGCTGCTATATCAATGACTAAATCTCAGAAAAAAGCGCTGTTCGATGCCCCTGAAGCTGACTCGGATCCAGCCCATCAAGCAGCCACTGCAGTTCACGGATCGACAACTCCAGCGGCTGGGTCTGATCGCCTAACGGCCACCAGAACCGCTGCTTCTCCAGGCGCCGATACCACAGCCAGAAGCCGTTGCGGTACCAGACCAGGATCTTGAGCTTGTCGCGGGCGCGATTGCAGAACACGAACAGATGCGAAGACAGTGGATCGGCCTGCAGGACATCGGCCACCTTTGCAGCCAAGCCATCGATCTGGCAGCGCATGTCGGTCGCGCCCCGGGCCAGATAGACCTTGGTGTGCGTATCCAGCGCAATCATGCCGCAGGCCGCAGTGCATCCAGCACGACTCGGAGCCTGTCGCCCGAGCACTGCGACCCCACCTCGATGCGAACTCCGTCGGGCAGGACCACGGTCAGGTCAGCGCCGGCAGCAAGATCGGGACGCTCCACCAGTCGCACCGGCAAGAAAGTCTGCGATGGGCCTTGTCCAGGATTTTGTTCAGCCGTGCTGCGATCATCCTCGGCCAGCAAGCGCTTCCAGCGCTGCAGGCTGGCCACCGAAATACCCTTCTTGCGGCAGTACGCCGCCTGGGTCAACCCGCTGCGTTCCCAGTCCTCAACCAGCCGTTGCCACTGGCTCCGGGTGCGGCGCTTCCAGCCCATGGTGAAACTCCTTGGCAATCCAGGTAGCACTCATCATCGGCCAGAGCGCGAGCCAAGGGAAGGACGTATTTGTCCAGACGCTTACGGCCTACCGTATGAAAACCACTATCGAACTCCCCGACGAGCTACTCCGACCAGTGCGCGCCGTCGCGAGGAGAGAAGGGACAAGCATGCGTCAAATCATGCAGGAGGGCCTGCAACGAGCACTGCAGGCACGCAGGGCAGGATCGGCGCCCCGTCTAGACTTCCCAGTCTATAGCGGCAGTGGTCTGACCGAGGGCTTCGCCAACG
>CAZUTZ010000406.1:0-2111 GCA_964623655.1 uncultured Wenzhouxiangella sp. | reverse complement strand
CACCGGATGACGGTGGGCGAAGAGGTTGTCGTCGAGATAAGAGGTGGTCAGATCATGCCGCTCTTTTTCCAGCGAGTTGATCAACTCGAGTAGCGGGCCGTTGGCCTGCTCGTGACCGGGCAGCCGGTGGCTGAGAAACAAGGTCGGCCACAGCGCACGGATCTGGGGCCGGTCTGGCGTAGATTCATTTTTTGACATGGACCAGATACTAGCCCGATTCATTGGCGATGTTGCCAATCAGAGCCGGATCGAGCCGCGCAGAAAGGTCACCGCCTGGCCCAGCGAGTTTTCCACATGCCCCATGCGCAGCGCGGTGGGTGTCGGGGGCGTTCAGGTCGGCGCCAAGTGGTAGAACACCTGCAGCGCGCTCTGCACCAGGGCGCTGTAAGGGCAGCTGTCGGGCAGGCCAGCGGATGCCATGGCTGGGCTGGGTGAGGCGGGTTCCATGCTTCACGCTTTGGTGCAATAGGCCGCCTAGCAGCATACCGGAATAGACTTCCGCTGCTCAGGTCGGTGTAGTCGACGGGAAAACTCCCGGGAGGCTAAGCACCTGCCATCGGGCTTTGCCGTCGCTTCAACCGGCCGGTGCAGGGAGCTGCCGCCTGCGGCGCAGCGAAAAGCCGAAAGCAATCAGGCCTGCGCCCAGGGCCAGCGGCTTTACCGCCGGGTTGAGCGGAAAGCGGAAGCTCCGCAGGTCGCCTGGCTCCAGTTCGGTGGCCTGGACCAGCGGCCGGAAGGGCTCGGGGTGGAAGCGGTTCCAGGTGTTGCGGCGAATGACGAGATACGCAGATCCTTCTGCCGACTGCTCCAGCCGAAGCCTGAAGCGTGGCCTGTCTTCGCCCAGTTGCGCGTTCAGCCGCATCTTGAGCTGTTCGGCATCGGGGCGTTCAAGAATTGCGTCTTTAGTGGAAGGTAGGGCCATTGCTAGCACGAAGAGGGCAACCAGCCCGACCGTCACGCCCCGTGCAGTGGAGCGACCCAGTTGTTTCGCAGTTTGCTTGAGCGAGTGCAGCAGCGCATCCAGGGGCCTGCCCCTGGCCGGCGCGACCATCAGGCCGGCCAACAGCGACAAGCCGAGGGGCGCCGTCACCGCCCGCTTCAGCTCTCCGCGTGCACGTCCCAATAGATCCGCCCGTCCTTCATGATGATCAGCAAATTGTTGTCCGGATCGACGATCAGGGCCAGGCATTTACGAGTCGGGAGCCGCTTGCGCCAGCTCCCGGCTATCCAGGCTTTACTTCAGGGTCAACAAGTCAATGTGCAGTGGTCTGGTTGGTCGCAACTCCAGTCGCAGTCCATGCCTTCGCCGGGCTCGCCGACTTCGAGCCCGTACATCATCGCAAGCCAGAAAAGCTGCTGTGCAACGCTGGGGCCGCCACCTGAATCGAGGTAAGAAAAGTTACTGAAATGTCCCGCAGATTGCGGAACTGGCTTGCCGTCCGGGAGTCGCGCGGTATCTTGCCGCACTTCAAGTTCCAATCGGATTCTATCTCCATCACGAACCCCATTGACATCGACTTCGATTGAAGTGCCATCATCGAAGTAAATTACGATATTGCCCAAATATGTCACAAACTCACTGTCTCCAACAAACCGATTGGCTAATCGCAATGCAAAATCTGTCAGGACAAAACCAAGCGTTGTCGGCAATGAATTATGATAATCATTGATTTCATTCATGAGTATCAGCCTGTTGTAACCATGCTCGGAGTCATCAGGTCCCACCAGAGCGATGGCAGAGTCGATGCTGGTGTCTAGTTCCGTAGCTGACATGCCACCGGAGTAGTATGCCTTGGCGGCCAAAGAGTAATTGACCGCATCAATGATGCCATCCACTATCTCTTGGTCACCGTCGCCCGGGTAGGCAACTTTGTTTACGCCGGACTGATAGGTCCCCGCCATCGGCAGGATTTCGCCTTCCTCACGCCACACGGCGACATTAAAAAATTGGACTTCTAGATCCAGAAAATTGACTACGTATATGCTGTAGATCCTATACTGTGCATCGCCTGGCGGTGGTTCCGGTGCCACTTGCTTTGCCGCCATAGCAAAGCCCTGTTCGGTCGTGCAATGGTCGCAAGGCGTAATGATGGGCTGCTGTCCGTCGGAAG
>CAZUTZ010000405.1:0-2121 GCA_964623655.1 uncultured Wenzhouxiangella sp. | reverse complement strand
GTGTTGGGATTTCTCTGGATGATTTCGGTACCGGCTATTCCTCACTCCGATACCTTCGCTCCTTGCCCGTAGATGAGGTCAAGATCGACCAGAGCTTTGTCCGCGACATGCTGATCGACCCGGCCGATCGCAACATCGTGCGCAGTGTCCTTGGCCTGGCTGCCGCGTTTAATCTCCGCGTGGTAGCCGAGGGCGTTGAAACGGCAGAGCACATGAGTGCTCTGGTCGAATTGGACTGCGAGCTGGGCCAGGGCTTTGTTTTCGCCCGGCCCATGCCGGCAGAAGACCTGCCGGCATGGTTAGCCGAGTGGCCAGATCAGGCGGCCCGCATGCCTTGGCGCACTACCGCCGCCGATGAATCGCCGCTCTGAAGCTGATCGGCCGCCCAGATGTTTCGGTTGCCGGTTTCAGTCCGCTTCGGGCAGCGCGTACGCGCCATCGGCGTCATGCGTCTCACGGCCGGTAACGGGTGGATTGAACGCGCAGATCAGGCGCATGTCTTCGGTGCCGCCGCGCAAAATGTGGCGGTCGTGCTGGTCCAGGGCATAGATCACGCCGTCATGGATCTGATGGACTTTGCCGGTGGCCAGATCCTCGATGCTGCCGTTGCCTGCCACACAATAAACGGCTTCCAGATGGTTCTTGTACCACATGTGCAGCTCGGCACCGGCGGGAATGATGGTCTCGTGGAAGCTGAAGCCCATTCCGTCGCTTTTCAGTAATAGCCGGCGACTGGTCCAGCCCTCGCCGTGCACTTCCCGATCGCTGCCGATGATGTCTTTGACGTCGCGAACAATCATGATTTTCTCCTTGATAAATAATCAAGGGTAACGCCATCGCCGTGGAAATGTTGCGCTGACCCGGCAACGACGTATGATGCCGGATAGATTCGGCCCGGTATTTCGGCAATGAGTGCATCCTCCGACGTTCAGCTGCCCAGACTGTCGCGCGAGCAGGTTTTGTGGATATTGGCGGCACTGCTGCTGACTGGCGTGCTGGTCTGGCTGCTGGCGCCGGTGCTGACGCCATTCATGATCAGCGCTCTGCTGGCCTACATGGCCGACCCCGTGGTCTCTCGGCTGGAGCGCTGGATGCGGCGCGACGTGGCGGTCAGTCTGGTATTCGTGCTGGTGTTCGGGCTGCT
The DNA here is from genome assembly GCA_964623655.1 of uncultured Wenzhouxiangella sp. Taxonomy (GTDB): domain Bacteria; phylum Pseudomonadota; class Gammaproteobacteria; order Xanthomonadales; family Wenzhouxiangellaceae; genus Wenzhouxiangella. The sequence goes on along the minus strand of CAZUTZ010000405.1, from coordinate 977 downwards.
GGTGCTGACCCTGCTGCTCCTCTTGCCGGTGCTGATCCGGGAGACGGTCGACCTGTTCAATCGCCTGCCGGGCTACCTGGAGCAGCTGCAGGAGCGCCTCCAGCCGCTGGCTGAAGAATATCTCGGCTGGGAGCTGGATCCGACCGCCATCGACGCGGCGCGGGTGCGCGAAATCCTGGAGGAAAATTTCGCCAACGTGGCCGCGGCCGGCCGCGCAACCTGGAGCTATATCAGCGAGTCGGGCGGGCGTTTCATCATCTGGATCACGGGCCTGTTCCTGGTGCCGTTGGTCACCTTTTACTTCATGCGTGACTGGCACCGCCTGCTGGATGTTCTGCGCGACATGCTGCCGCGCAATATCGAGCCAACGGTCGTGCGCCTGACCCGCGACTGTGACGAAGCGCTGGGCGGGTTTTTGCGTGGCCAGCTGCTGGTCATGCTGGGGCAGGGCACGATTTATGCCATCGGGCTGTGGCTGATCGGCCTGAACAACGGCATCGCCATCGGGATGATCGCCGGACTGGTCAGTTTCGTGCCCTATCTGGGAGCGATTACCGGTGTGGCGCTGGCCATGGTGACCGCGATCATTCAGAACTTCGATTTCTGGTTTCTGTTTTCCGTGGCGGTGGTCTTTACCGTCGGTCAACTGGTCGAAAGTTTCCTGCTCACGCCCAACCTGATCGGCGATCGCATCGGCATGCATCCGGTGCTGGTCGTATTCACGGTTCTGGCCGGCGGGCAATTGTTCGGTTTTATCGGGGTATTACTGGCGCTGCCGGTGGCTGCTGCCGGGACGGTGCTGGTGCGCTATTTTTACCGTGGCTACAAGCGCAGCCGCATCTATGCCGAGCAGCACGGGCAATCTCAAGGGCCCGACATTGCCGAGTAACGGGCTGGCGCTTCAGCCAGCGCGCACCGTCAAGGACTAGTGGGCCATGCGGCTAATAAGGTAACGCTCAGCCGTCGCACAAGCGTTG
>CAZUTZ010000404.1:0-2144 GCA_964623655.1 uncultured Wenzhouxiangella sp. | reverse complement strand
CTCGGATTGCTTTCGTCGGGGGTGTAACCCCGACCTACGGGCCACCAAACCGTAGGTCGGCCCTACGTGACCGACGAACAAGGCTCGATCTCAATTGCGCGCATTCAGTAGATCCAGATAGGCCCCTTCCACCAGCGAATCGGACTCGATGCCGAGCCGGTGCATCAGTCGTTCGGCTTCAGCCAGCCCCTGCTCGGGCGTATCGTCCTCGGACAGCACTACCTCCAGCTCCATGAAATCGCCCAGGCCCTCGACCTGGTCCAGGTGGATGCGCGTGCGCCCGGAGAGATAAAGCGTGCGGTGTTTGATGACCCGGCCGGGGCTGCCGAAAGCCTCCATCAATACCTGGCGCAGCGATTCCGGATCATCCGTCGGGGCGATTCGATAGTAAGACGGCTTGGGCCCGGACTCGTCGGCGCGCTGGTAGAAGATCAGCTCGCCGCGCCCGTTGCCGAAGTCGCGTAGCTTCAGGCGCCCGGTGGGGCAGGCGAAGAAGGTGTCGTCCTGGAAGATGGTTTCGGGGCCTGAGTCGGCGAGCAGGGCGGTGCGGCGCTGCAGTTCCCCGAGGTCGATCACGCGGGCCTTGATTTCAATGTTGCTGGGCATCGGGTATCGGTCTACCAGGTTCCAATCTGTAATCTGGAAAGTTCTTCGAGTTTTTGCTGATTTCGTTTGGTGTATGCTACACACCCACTTGTGTATCGGGGGTTTGTCTTGAGAACCAATATCGTTTTGGATGATGATCTGGTGCGCGAGGCGGTCAAGCTGACCGGAATTACCACCAAGCGTAAACTGGTGGATCTTGCCTTGCGCGAACTCGTCAAAAGAGAGCGCAAGAAAAATCTGTTCGAGCTCGCCGGACAGATCGATTTTGCCGAGGGCTATGACCACAAGTCGGCGCGGGCAACTCGACATGATTCTGATTGATACATCGGTCTGGATTCCCATCCTGAGTGATAAAAAAGGGAGCTATACCGAAGCGCTCGAGCGGGAAACAGAAGGCCACGATATCGTCCTGACCCGGTTTCAGCAGCTCGAACTGTTGCAGGGTTGCAGGAATGAAGATCAATGGTTCCGGCTGCACGAATATCTCGACAGTCAGGCTTACCTTGAGGCACGATCAACGACCTGGCCCGAGGCCGCCAGGATTTATTTTCTCTTGCGAAAACTGGGTATCACGGTCCGCAGTCCGATCGATTGCTGCATCGCTCAAATTGCCATGGAGCGTGATGCCTTGCTGGTCCACGATGACCGGGATTTCGATTTGATCGGCAAGCACTTTCCCCTTCAGCACCGACGGTGGCGGCAGAAATAGCCGGATCAGGGTGCTTTAAGACAGGCAGGTAGCAAATAAAAAATCATTATATTCAGTGATTTATGTTTTATCTCCGGGTTTTTTGCAAAAAACCCTTGACACTGTGTGCGCTGCTTCATTAGTGTTCGCCCCATGCACCGCCGTCATCACAACTCGCCCAAGGCCAGCGCCGTTGCCCCGCAGCGCGGCCTGCGTAACCTGATGATTCCGGCTTCCGCGCTTGTGCTCGGCCTCGTACTCGTACTCATTATTTCGCTCACAGGTAGCGGGTCCGTCTAGCGCACGCAAGCAAAACAAACAGACGAAAAAACCCCGCTACCGAAAGGAGCGGGGTTTTTTTTTGGCCTGGATTTCAGGCCTCGGAGAAAAGGCAGCAAAAACCAGCCAATGGAAAGCGACAAGATCAAACAGGGACCGCATCGCGCACCGGCGCGCGCCATGCTGAAAGCCACGGGCTTGAGCGACGCCGACATCGCCCGTCCCATGGTGGCCCTGGTCAACACCTGGAGCGAAGTCACTCCCTGCAACATTCACCTGCGCGAGCTGGCCGGCCCCTTGAAAAAAGGCATCGCCGAGGCCGGCGGCACGCCGATTGAATTCAACACCGTCATGGTCACCGACGGCATCGCCATGGGCTCGGAGGGCATGAGCGCATCCCTGATGTCGCGCGAGACCATCGCCGATTCCATTGAGCTCGCGGTCCGGGGCCACTGCCTGGACGCGGTGGTCGTGCTGGTCGGCTGCGACAAGACCCTGCCGGCGGCTGCCATGGCGCTGGCCCGGCTGGACCGGCCCGGCATCATCGTCTACGGCGGCTCGATCATGCCCG
>CAZUTZ010000403.1:1119-2172 GCA_964623655.1 uncultured Wenzhouxiangella sp. | reverse complement strand
GTTCCACCAGCCGTTCCTGACGAGGACTCTGTCTCGAACCCGTCCGGGCATTCGCCCGGACTTCTCGAGACGGCAAGCTTGCTCGAGCGAGAACTTCGCGGTGTCCTTCATGGCCATCTGGTTCTGGCCGCCCTGGAAACCCGGAAGGCCGGCGAAAGCCTGGTCTGGATCGTGGCCCTGGGCGTGGTCAGCGCTTGCCTGCTGTCAACCGCCTGGTTGGCCCTGGTTGGTGCCGCGACACTGACCCTGGTCGAACTGACATCGCTGCCGGTCGGCGGCGTTTTGCTGATGGTTGCCGCCGTCCACGGCCTGGCCGCCGGCTTGATGGTGGTCGCCATACGAAGGCGCAGCAGAAACCTTCTGTTTCCGGCCTCGGTCAGCCGGCTCGCGCCCGACCAGCGCGCCCAACCCGACAAAGAGGCCCATTCATGAAACACGAACTCAAGCCATCAAGCGGCAAAAGCCCGCTGTCACTGCGCCAACAAATCAACGAGGCCGCCGGTCAGCTAGACCAGCGCAAGCGGAACGTCCGCTCGCTGGCCAGCGCGTTGGCCGGTCGGATACGCACCGGCTGGGCCTCGCCACGCGTGCTGACCGCCGCGGGCATCACCGGCTTTGTAACGGCCGAGTGGCTTCACCGACCGCAGCCCGCGCCGCGACTGTCCAGCGCAGCCCGTTCTCGCTCTACCGATCGGGCCCAGGCGGCCGCCATGTCCAAGGCGCTGCTGCTGATGAAGTTGCTCATCGATCTGCAAACACTATGGACCAAAAGCCTGGCGACCCGCCGCGCCGCTCAGCGGCAGCCGGCTTCCGGCAACGACTAAAGCTGACCCCCGGCCGCGACCAGCCTGTCCTGCAAACGGGCATGAACGTCGAACAATGGATGGTCACAGCCGATTGGCTGGGCGTTGAAGATCCGCCGGGCATCGCCAGGCCGGTCAAGCATCAGCAGCACCTGAACCAGGTTCAGACGGGCCGGCCAACTCTCTGGCATGAGCGCCAGCGCGTGAGCAAAATTCTCCGCGGCACCCTCCAACTCTCCCAGTTCGAAGC
>CAZUTZ010000403.1:0-1109 GCA_964623655.1 uncultured Wenzhouxiangella sp. | reverse complement strand
CCACTGTACAGCCACTGACTGCCAGGCCAGCAGACGAGACCCGGCAGGCGCCTGCTCGTCGAAGTCCACCAGGGCGCGCAATACCGCTGGACGGTTGGGGTTGACGGGCAACTCACCCGGTGCGAGGACAACGATGGCCCAGCGCGACGCCCAATCCCACTGGCGCATCCAGCGCCGAACCGGGGTTCGCTGCAGCGGCTCATTGCCCGACCGCATCAGTATTTCAGCACGCTCCCGGTCGTAGCCGACGACAACCGCGTAGTGCCAGGCCGGCAGGCCGGGCAGACGCAGGTTCTGCAGAATAAACACCGGCCGGCCCGCGTTGATTTCCGACAGCACGGGCACGAGCTCGCCGGCAAGCCGGAATGGGATTCGCTCGAAGCCCCTGGCCGCCGCCATGAGTTCAACCTGCAGGCTGCCTTCGAGGCCGGGCACATAGACCCTTTCGACCACCTGGTCATAGCGCGGCGAGACCCCGGACGCGTCAAGCACGGTAAGCAGCGCGGCAGGCCCGCAATGATGTGCTTGCTGTGAGTAAAAGGGGATTTCCTGAAGCTCGACCCGCGCCTCCCAGGTATCGGGGATGCGCGTATCAAAACTGGCACAGCCCGACAACCACAGGCAAAAAAACGCGGCCGAGACGGCCGCGCGTTCAGTGCATGGCTTGCCCATCAGCGCCTCAGGAAATGAAGCGCGATCAGCACGATGAACACGATGCCAAAGGCATAGACCAGCCCGGCACCGGCGGGGGCGTCATCGATGTTCCCAGCGATCAACTCCAGTTCCTCGGGACTCAGGCCGGCAACCCTTGCCATGGCCATGTCGTGGCTGACCCCGTGACGGGACAGCTCGGCGGCGACACCATCGCGCAAAAGGAATGCTTCGATGCGGGTCTCCAGGCTGCCTGCCTCGATCGCCAGGGCATCGCCTGTTGATACCAGCGAGCTGGCCTGTGCCGGCATGATCAGTGCCAGCATGGCCAGGGCGATGAGGGTATTCATGATGGATGTTTTGAACATTGTCTTGCTCCTGTCGGGTGTTTCAAGGGTGGGAAGACCGCGCGGCGCTTCCCGGTTGCAGGCAAGTTGTCAGCCCGAATCGGCCGAGGC
>CAZUTZ010000402.1:0-2196 GCA_964623655.1 uncultured Wenzhouxiangella sp. | reverse complement strand
CCTATGGCGTGGTCATGCGGCGCGGCGGCTACCTCTCACCCCAGGCCGAACGTTTCATCGACTTGATGAGCCCCGAGTTGTTTGAGGACAGGGACTAGGCACCAGGCACCAGGGACCAGCACTGTCGAAACCGCTTCGGCCGGTAATCTGGTCCCTGGTCCCTGGTCCCCAGATCGATCCAACTTTCATTAGGCCAATTGCAACCCCATATCCAGCCCATGACGACAAAACAGCCCGAAATCATGGTCGCCCTATCCGGTGGGGTGGATTCGGCGACGACCGCCTGGCTGCTGCAGCGCCAGGGGCAGTCGATTGCCGGCATGTTCATGAAAAACTGGGAGGAAGACGATGTGGCTGACGGCTGCACGGCCGAGCAGGATGCCGCCGACGCACGCAAAGTCTGCGAACATCTGGCGATCGCTTTTCACGGCCGCAATTTTTCCGCGGAATACTGGGACGATGTCTTTGAGCAATTCCTTGCCGAACTGCGAGCCGGGCGCACGCCCAACCCGGATATCCTTTGCAACCGGGAAATCAAGTTCAAGGCCTTCATCGAGCATGCCCTCGACCTGGGGGCAAAGCGAATCGCGACCGGCCACTACGCCCGGCGCCGGGACAATCCCGACGGCAGCGTGGATTTGCTCAAGGGCCGCGACCCCGGCAAGGATCAGAGCTATTTTCTCTACGCGCTGAACCAGCAGCAGCTTGGGCAGGCGCTGTTTCCCCTGGGCGACATGGAGAAATCGGAGGTTCGCGCACTGGCAGCCGAGGCCGGTCTGGCGGTTGCGCGCAAGAAGGACTCCACCGGCATCTGCTTTATCGGTGAGCGCAACTACGACCATTTCATCAGGCAATATCTCTCCGCCGAACCGGGCCCCATCCTGACGCCCGAGGGCGAATGCATCGGTCAGCACAAGGGCCTGATCCACTACACGCTGGGCCAGCGCAAGGGGCTGGACGTCGGCGGCCGCGCCGGCTTCGGCGAGGCGCCCTGGTACGTGGCCGCGAAGGATTTGCAGGGCAACCGCTTGTGCGCGGTTCAGGACAGCCAGCATCCATTGCTGATGTCGAATCGTCTGGAGGCGGGGCAGGTCAACTGGATCAGCGGCCAAGCTCCGGCCATCGGCACCCGGCTTGGCGCCAAGGTGCGCTACCGCCAGCCCGACCAGGCCTGCACGGTGGTTGCCGCCAACCAGGAAAGTCTTGCGCTGGTCTTTGAGCAGCCGCAACGGGCAGTGACACCGGGTCAGTCGGTGGTGCTGTACGATGGCGAGCAATGTCTGGGCGGTGGCGTGATCACCGGCTCGGATGCGCCGGTTCCCGATTGGATGTCGACCGCCGCCGCAACCCCAACGCAGGTCTGAGTACGCGCCATGAGAGACACGACGATTGCTTTTGCCGGCATGCTGCAAGTTGGCGAACTGGTCCGCCAGACCGCCACTTCGGGCACCTGCAGCCAGCAGGCCGCGCGCGCCAGCCTCGACAGCATTTTCAACCTTGAGCCCACTTCGACCGAGGCTGTCTACGGCGGCCTGTCGGGTGTGCGGCTGGGTTTGCGCGTGATGGTCGAGCTGTTCGGCCCGCGCAACAGCCAGGACAGCCTGATCAGCCTCAACTATGCGCTCGGCCTCGGCAAGCTGGCCCAGGCCGTGCAGCGCGACCGGTCAAGGCAGGAAGCGCTGGGTCGCGAGATCAGCCTGGTCGAGTCAGCCTGGCGCGACAGCGAGGAGACGCTGGATGAAAGCGTTGTCAGCCAGCTGGCCGACGTTTATGAGCGCCACATTTCCAGCCTGCCGTTTCGCCTGAGCGTCAGCGGTAAACCCGAATACTTGCGCCAGAACGACAAGGTCGCTTTTGTCCGTGCCTTGCTGCTCGCGGGCGTTCGGTCCGCATTTTTGTGGCAACAGGTCGGCGGCAGGCAGTGGCGGCTTTTGTTCCAGCGCCGGCGCATGTTGAACCAGGCCGAGCAACTGCTGGCAGTTTGAACGATGTGGGGCGCGCAGCTCCTTTGCTGCGTTCGGAGGCAGCCCCGGCCGCCAGAATGGGTTTCCGGAGACCGTTGCTTGATCGTGAATCCAAAGCCTGCGTGCTAAAATCACGAACGTTTCCTTGTTGCGGCGCAGTGGTCTCGAGCGAAGACTGTATAGCCGCAGCCCACTGACGACTCTGGAGGAATACCGCATGCGTGACGAGCTT
>CAZUTZ010000401.1:0-2213 GCA_964623655.1 uncultured Wenzhouxiangella sp. | reverse complement strand
CTCAGCATCGTCCAAGTCGCTTGCGGCATCATCCAGGTCGTCGCGCGCCTCATCGAGCCCGCGCTGAATGTCTTCGCGTACTTCTGACAGATCAATATCGGTATCGAATTGCTCAATATTCACGCCGGCAGCGATCGCCACGCCCAAGTGCAGCCCGAAGGCGACAGCATGCAGGCCCAGGGCGGCAATGGCAGCAACCATAGCCGTGATGGCGGCCACCAATGCAGCGATGGCAGCAACCAGAAAGGCAATGGCGCCAGGCACTGCTGCGCAGCCTACGATCACCACACAGCCGGCAATGGCCGCGGCCAGTGCAGCAGAAGCGACGCCTACCTGGGTTACCGCCGCAGTGATCTGACCCGCAGCCGTGATAATGCCTTTGATCTGCACCCCCATCAGGATGGTGGACACCAGGGCCGAGCTGCTGGCACCAACGGTGGTCCAGATAAAGGCATCGTTGGTTCGATCCACGGTCGCCGACGCCAGCGACAGCGTATCGATGGCCAGGATCTGTGGACGGCAGTCGAAGCGCGTCTGCAGGCTGGCGTGGCTGCGCGCCAGCACCCGATCGTCATAGTCCAGGCTCATACCCCGAGCCGGGGACTCGAACAGCAGTCCGTTGTCAGCAGCATTCAGGCCATCAAACAGACTGCCGGCGCCATCCATATCCCGGTTACCCGGGTGGGCAATCGCAAAAGCCACCGGGGTCTGCAGCGCGTCGGCCACGCGCGCGCCCGGCTCGGCCGCGGCCTGTTCCAGCCCCAGACAGAAGTCCGTCGTGGTGATGAACTCGTAATCATGGAATTCGTCATTGCCGCCTTCGCCATTATTGAAGAAGCGGTATTCAGCCGTGCCCTGCTTGCCGGGCTCAAAGCGATTTTCTGCCCGGGTCAGATCGGCCCCTTGACGATCGACCAGGTATCCCAGCAGGCCGATTTCGGCTCGCAACTCCCTGTCTTCCAGGTTCAACGTCTTCCACGGCAGGCGGCCGCGCGCGGCATCCCCGTCGCAGTCTTCCAAACCGTCTCCGGTCACATCCGGGCACGGCAGCCGGTACTGGTTCAGCGCAAACCCGCGCAGGGCGCGGTCGGCGTGGTCAAGCACCCGGGCAATGTCTTCGGCGCGCTGCTCTGCCTGCTGACTCTGCAGCCAGATGTAGCCGGCCAGCAGACTGGCGCCCAGCAGAACGGTCAGCGCAAAGACCGCCAGCAAGCCGAATCCATCGGACCTGAACCGGGCCGGCACTCGACTACCCTCCCATCCCTTGTGTCACCGACTGCTGAATCAGGTCATAGACCGGAATCAGCAGGGTCACGACCAGGAAGATAAACAGGCCGCCGGCGATCAGGATGACGGCCGGCTTGATGATTTCAGCGAGGGATCGAACCACCACCTCCAGGCGCCGCCGGTACTCTTCGGCCAGATGTTCGAGTTGCTCGTCGAGCGAGCCGCTTTCTTCGCCAACGCCGATCATGCGCACCGCCATGGCCGGGAAGCCGCCGGCCGCACGCATGGCCGAGGCCACACTTTCGCCCCTGACGACAGACTCACGCACAACGGTCAGGCGTTTGCGGTAGTACAAGTCGCTGGTGGAGCGGCTCAGGATATCGAGGCTGGAGACCGTATCCAGACCACCCCGGACCAGAATGCCCAGATGCTCCGTCAACTGCGCCATGCCGGCCGAGGTCACGATCACCCGAGAGACCGGCAGACGATGCAGCGACGCATGCAGCAGATAGCGGCTCGGCTGGTGGTGAACAAACAGCCAGCGCATGAACAGCAACAAAATCCCTGCCACCAGCAGGCTGGTCCAGACATGATCGCCCGATGCGCCGGCCACGTTCATTACCGCAATCGTGAGCGGCGGCAGCTCGGCGTTCAACTGCCGGAACAGATCCTGCATGGCCGGCAGCACGTAGTAAATCCAGAAAGCCGCCACCGCGACAATGCTCGCGAACACGACGACCGGATAGATCAGCGCCGTGCGCACATCGCGTCTGACGTTGATCATGCGCTCGACGTGACCGGCCGACTCAAGCAGCATACGGTCCAGATTCCCGGACTGGTCTCCGATCCGTACCAGGTTGCGAACTGTTTCCGGAAACACATCCGGTCTGCGCTCGAATGCCTCGCTGATACTGACGCCGGCATCCAGCTCATCAAGCATGCCGGCTGCCACCCGGGCAACGCGCCTGGAGCCGGCCGTGTCTCCC
>CAZUTZ010000400.1:0-2216 GCA_964623655.1 uncultured Wenzhouxiangella sp. | reverse complement strand
ACCAGGGACCAGGGACCAGGGACCAGGGACCAGGGACCAGGGACCAGGGACCAGTAGGGGCGGGTGATGGGTATTAGTCACTATCGTGAATTGGTCGTTTGGCAACGGTCCTTGGCATTGGTGGAGCGTATTTATCAGGTAACACTTGATTTCGGGGCGGATGAGCGTTTCGGCCTCAGGGCACAACTGCGGAGGGCTGCAGTTTCGGTGCCTTCTAATATTGCGGAAGGAAATGCCCGGCGCTCGGCGCTGGACTACGCGCGTTTCGTATCCATGGCACTCGGTTCAGTCGCAGAAATCGAAACTCAGCTCGAAATTGCCGCACGTTTGGGCTTGCTGCAGCGCGAGATCGCCGATGAACTTATAGGGGAATGCGCCGAAATTGGAAAAATGCTGCTTGCTCTTGATCGAAAGCTCCGAGCTTACTCGGCATCAACATTAAAAGATGAGCCGGACTGGACGGAAAGCCGACTGGTCCCTGGTCCCTGGTCCCTAGTCCCTGGTCCCTAAGAAAATGCCCAAAAGAACCGACATCCAGTCCATCCTCATCATCGGCGCCGGGCCGATTGTGATCGGCCAGGCCTGCGAGTTCGACTACTCGGGCGTGCAGGCGGTCAAGGCGTTGCGCGAGGAGGGTTACCGGGTGATTCTGGTCAACTCCAATCCGGCGACGATCATGACCGACCCGGAAACGGCCGATGCGGTCTACATCGAGCCGATTCGCTGGGACATCGTGCGCGAGATCATCGCCAAGGAGCGCCCGGATGCGCTGCTGCCCACCATGGGCGGGCAGACCGCGCTGAATTGCGCGCTGGATCTGGACAAGCACGGCGTGCTCGAGGAGTTCGGCGTGCAGATGATCGGGGCCTCCAAAAAAGCCATCGACATGGCCGAGGACCGCGACCTGTTCCGGCAGGCCATGGTCGAAATCGGCCTGGATTCGCCCGAATCCGGCATCGCGCACAGCCTGGAAGAGGCCATCGAGATCCAGCAGCAGGTCGGATTTCCGGTCGTCATCCGGCCCTCGTTCACCCTCGGCGGATCGGGCGGCGGGATTGCCTACAACAAGGAAGAGTTCGTCGAGATCGTCGAGCACGGCCTCAAGCTGTCGCCGACCAATGAAGTCCTGCTCGATGAATCCCTGCTGGGCTGGAAGGAATTCGAGCTCGAGGTGGTGCGCGATCATGCCGATAACTGCATCATCATCTGTTCGATCGAAAACATCGATCCGATGGGCGTGCATACGGGCGACTCGATCACGGTCGCGCCGGCCCTGACCCTGACCGACAAGGAATACCAGCAGCTGCGCAACGCCGCGATCGCGGTGCTGCGCAAGATCGGCGTCGATACCGGCGGCTCCAACGTGCAGTTCGCCGTCTGTCCGGACACCGGGCGGGTGGTGGTCATCGAGATGAATCCGCGCGTGTCGCGTTCCTCGGCGCTGGCTTCCAAGGCCACCGGGTTTCCGATCGCCAAGGTCGCGGCCAAGCTGGCCGTGGGCTACACCCTCGATGAGCTGAAAAACGAGATCACGGGAGGCGCGACCCCGGCTTCCTTCGAGCCGACCATCGACTACGTGGTCACCAAGATTCCGCGATTTGCCTTCGAGAAATTCCCGGCCGCCAACGACCGGTTGACCACTCAGATGAAGTCGGTGGGCGAGGCGATGGCCATCGGTCGGACTTTCCAGGAGTCGCTGCAAAAAGCGCTGCGCTCGCTGGAGACCGGTCTGGTCGGTCTGGATCCGGTCGAGTTCGAGGATGACCGGATCGACGAGCTGATGCTGATCCGGCGCGAGTTGACCGAGGCCGGCCCGGACCGCCTGCGCTACGTTGCCGAAGGCTTCCGGCGCGGTCTGAGCCTGGAAGAAGTCCACGCTCTGAGCCGCATCGATCCCTGGTTCCTGGACCAGATTCTCGAGCTGGTGCAGGTCGAAGCGCGCACAGCCGCAGCCGGCATCGCCGGACTCGACGCCGAGCACCTGCTGGAGCTGAAGCGTTATGGCTTTGCCGATTCGCGCATTGCACAGCTGGTCAAGGTGGCCGAGTCCGATATCCGCCAGCTCAGGCAGCGCTTCGAAATCCGGCCGGCTTATCGCCGTGTCGACACCTGCGCGGCCGAGTTCGCCACCACCACCGCCTACCTCTACTCGACCTGGGGCGAGGGTTGCGAGGCCGATCCCTCGGACAAGCGCAAGATCATGGTGCTGGGCGGCG
>CAZUTZ010000399.1:0-2216 GCA_964623655.1 uncultured Wenzhouxiangella sp. | reverse complement strand
CTTTCCCTCTACATCCACTTCCCCTGGTGTGTAGCCAAGTGCCCGTACTGCGACTTCAACTCGCATGCGCTGAGCAGCGAGCTGCCTGAAGATCGCTACATCGACGCGCTGCTGGCCGACCTGGAGCTGGAGCTGCCGCGCGTGTGGGGACGGACGGTGCACAGCATTTTTCTGGGTGGCGGCACGCCCAGTCTGTTTTCGGCCGCCGCCATGGATCGGCTGTTGTCCGGGGTGCGCGCGCGGCTGACGGTGGCGCCCGGCGCCGAGATCACGCTGGAGGCCAATCCCGGCTCGGTCGAACATGATCGCTTCGAGGCTTATCGCGAGGCCGGCATCAACCGCATCTCGCTGGGCATCCAGACTTTCGGCGACCAGCGGCTGAAAACACTGGGCCGCATTCACTCAAGCGAGGAAGCAAAGCAGGCGATTGCCGCAGTCAAGACGGCCGGCTTCGACAACTTCAACCTCGACCTGATGTGGGGGCTGCCCGGCCAGAGCGTGGAAGAAGCGCTGCACGATCTCGACCAGGCGCTGGAATACGAGCCGCCGCATCTGTCGCACTATCAGCTCACCATCGAGCCCAATACCGTGTTTGCCGCCCGACCGCCGTCGCTGCTGGAAGAAGACACGATCTGGGACATCCAGGAAGCCTGCGCCGAACGTCTGACCGGCATGGACTACCGCGCCTACGAGGTCTCGGCCTGGGCCCGGCCGGGTGCGGTCAGCCAGCATAACCTCAACTACTGGCGCTTTGGCGACTATCTGGGCATCGGCGCCGGCGCCCACGGCAAGCTCACCCTGCCGGCCGAAGAGCGCGTCCTGCGCACCCGCCGCAAGTCGCATCCGCGCCCCTATCTCAAGGCGCTGGACGACGGGAGCTTCATCGCCGAAGAAAACAGCGTCAGCGAAAGCGATCTGCTGTTCGAATTCTTTCTCAATCGTCTGCGGCTGCACGAGCCGTTCGGACTGGACGAGTTCACGGCATTGACCGGGCTGCCAGCCTCGGTGCCAAAGACCGCCCTGGCACAGGCGCAAGAGCTTGGGCTGCTGGTCGAAGACCAGCAGCGCTTCAGCAGCACCGAGCTCGGCCGGCGCTGTCTCAACGATCTGCAGGCCCTGTTTTTGCCGTAACTGGTTCGCCGCGGCCACGGCAGCGAAGCGCTGCATTAAACTTTCGCTCGCCCTCCAATCAATCACCACCCGCGCGCCGGCCCGGACCACCGCTACACTCGCTTCATGCAAGCCCTCATCGCCATTGCCACGCTGCTGATCGGTATTGCCGTCATCCTCGCCGGCAGCGGTTTGTTGGGCACGCTGCTCGGCGTCAGGGGCGATCTGGAAGGGTTTTCCAGCGCACTGCTCGGCTTTGTCATGAGCGCCTACTTTGCCGGTTTCGTGGCCGGGACGATGGTGGTGCCCGAGGTGATTCGCCGGGTCGGCCATATCCGCATGTTCGCCGCACTGGCCTCGATCGCGTCGGTGGTCACGCTAAGCCACGGTCTGATGGTGCATCCGGCGGCCTGGATGCTCGGACGGTTCGCGATGGGCGTGTGCATCGTCGGCATCTACATCGTCATCGAAAGCTGGCTCAACACCCAGACCAGCAACGAAAGCCGGGGACATGTGTTCTCGGCCTACATGACCACCACACTGATCGGCTTAGGGATCGGCCAACTGCTGCTCCTGACCGGTGATGTCAGCACCCTGTTCCTGTTCGCCGTCGCTTCGGTGCTTTTGTCGCTGGGCCTGGTGCCGGTGGCGCTGACCCGGGTTCAGGAACCGGTGATTCAGGACGTCGAACGCTTGGGGCTGGCCAGGATCTACCAAACCTCGCCGTCCGGCGTGGCCGGCAGCCTTTTTTCCGGCCTCGGGGCCGGGGCCTTTTGGGGCCTGGGCCCGGTGTTTGCGGCCGGCATCGGACTGAGCAAAGCGGGGATCTCGGGCTTCATGGCGCTGAGCATCCTGGGCGGCGTCCTGTTGTTATGGCCGATCGGCAAACTGTCCGACCGCTTCGACCGTCGGGTCATTTTGATGTGGGCATGCCTGGCCACGGCCGTGGCCTCGATGCTGGCCTACTGGCTGACCGATCTGAACACCTACTTTGTCTTGCTGGGCGGGTTTCTGTACGGCGCCTTCGGCTTCAGCATTTATTCGCTGTCGGTGGCCCACACCAACGACCACGTCGACAGCTCGCAGATGCTGGAAACCACCTCGGC
>CAZUTZ010000398.1:0-2217 GCA_964623655.1 uncultured Wenzhouxiangella sp. | reverse complement strand
CGGACGATCGCCAGGCCCGACTGAAACAAATAGTGCTGATAGTCGTGGCGCACGGTAATCAGCTTGTGGCCGGTATGGCGGCTGCTCTCAGCCAGCAACCAGCCGGCCGGGTCGATACGTCCATCCTCGTGCCGGAACCAGTGGCTCTCATTGAAGGCACGCCACAGCTCAATACTGACCGGATCAAGCGCCAGACTGACCAACGCCGCGCCCAGGATACCGGAGGAAAACAACCGCCGCCGCGGATGCAGCGCGTCGAGCAGACGAATCTCATCGTCATAGACTTCGCGGGCTTTTTCCAGGTTGACCGGGACCTCGGTCTGCTGCCAGGCCTGGGGCACCCCGCGGATGGCCAGGGTCAGGGCCTTGTCGATATTGCTCTTGCGGAACAGCGGGCTGATAAAGCCGTTCATCGGCTCCGGACGCTGGCCGGAGTGGTTTTGAATCCTCATGCGGAATCCTCCTTGAAAGATGCGTGATTGACGTTGAGGGCTGAGAGGTCGGCGCCTGAAGCTCGCTGCAAAACGCGAGACCGGCTGGCGCGTGGCAGACACTCGGGCGTGTATTCCCAGAAGGGCATTTCGAAATTCGAGCGCTGGGCCCGGCGCGATGGCAGATCCAGCTCACCGCCCTGACCGGGGAAGGCGTCCATCAAATGCCGATGCAGGCGCTCTTCCAGCGCGACCAGCAGGTTGTCGACCGGATGAAGGGCAATCTCTCCCAGCTGAATCCGCACCCAGTACCGCAGGGCGGCGTGATTGCAGGCCGGTGCCTCGGGCGCAGTCGCCCAGGCCAGATCACTCCCGGGCTGGATGCGGAACACCGTCACCAGATGCTCGGTCAGCAGCGAGACCTTGGGTCCGAGCAGACGGTAGGCGCCGTTCTGGCTAATGATGGAAAGGTTGGGACTCATGTCATGTTCCTCTTAGTTGCTATTCAATCGGGGCCCGCGCTCAGCCAGCAGGCGGCTCATGGCCGAGCCATCCTGGCGGGTCAGGTTTGGGACAAAGCGGGAGTAGGTCTTGAACAACATCTCCGTCGAGGTATGCCCGAGCACGCGAGCAATCCACTCCGGCGACTCTCCGGCCGCCAACATCAGCGTGGCCGTGGTGTGGCGGGTCTGATAGGGGCGTCGATACGGGAGGTCGAGGTACGCCAGCATCGGCGTCCAGACCCGCTTGACGAAATTGTTGGTGTCGATGGGCGAGCCATTGCGGTTGCAAAAAACCCACTCGTACCGACCGCCGGTGACCTTGTACTGGGCTTCCAGCGCTTCGCGGACAATCGGCAACATCGGCACGTCACGGACCGACTCATAAGTCTTGCCGCCACTCTGAACCTCGCCTTTGACCAAGGTCTCGCGGACCAGAATCAGGCCGGCATCGAAATCGATGTTCTGCCAGCGCAATCCATGTAGCTCGCCACTACGCAGGCCGGAGAAAAACCGAACCGCCATGTAGTTCCGATAATCGGAGCGGACTTTTTCAAGGATCAGGTTGACCTCTTCCAGAGTGAAGGGATGGACCTCCGCCTTGGGGATCTTCAGCGGCTTGATGCCCTGAAAGGCTTGCGGAAACTCATAGCGATTCGCCGCCTCGTTCAGGATCTGGCGCAAGAAGGTCATGATCTTGTTGATCCGGTTGTTCCCCAGACGCCGACCCGTGGGGCTTTGGTGTTTCGAGAGCTGCGCACGAAACGCGAGCACATCCGCGCGCTTGATCGTCTCCACAGCGCGGTCACCAAAAGTTGGCAGCAGATATTTGTTCAGCACGCCCTCCACCGCTTCCAGGTGGGAGGGACGCCACTGCGGCGTGCACTCCATCTTCCAGGTGTCGGCGAAGTCTTTGAACAAAGGAGTGGTTGGGTCGAACTCCGGCGGAGCCACTGCCGGGACGGGGCCCGGCGTCTGCGCAGGCTGGGCAGAGGAACCATCCTGAGCTGTAGCGGCACCATTCCTGAAGTTGGCAGCCCTCTTGCTCCCCGGGAAAAGAGTCGCGTAGTCAAAGGTGCCGAGGCTGATTTCCTCCTCCACCTTCTTCAACAAGCTCTCCACCTTCCGGCGATTACGCGGGGTGTCCTCCAGCGAGGTGTACTCCCGGCAGCGCTTTCCAAGATAGGAAAAGTCGAGGTACAGTCGCCCGGTCTCTGGCCTGGTTCTTACCTTACCCATGCTCGGCCACCTACCTATTGGCCGACAGGTCGACAGGGCTTTTTACT
>CAZUTZ010000397.1:0-2228 GCA_964623655.1 uncultured Wenzhouxiangella sp. | reverse complement strand
GAAAGGCAGACCACACCGGAAAACACCATGGGCCCGCCGACCTTGGGCATGGCTTACTCTGCCTTGCCCGTTGCCTGCCATACCACCGCCTGCCAGCCCATTTCGCCTCGACGAAAAACGCCGCTGTTGAGAAAGCGCTCGGATTCACCCTTGGCATGCTCAGCCACCAGTTCGAAGGTGATCACGGCGGTATCGTCAAAAACCCGGACCGTCACCGCTTCGGCCGAGTACCGGGACATCTCGTCGCTGCCGGCCGGGTCACTGTCGTCAACAAGCCCGGCCATGATCTCGGCCTTGCCGAAGCGCGTGCCGTTGGAACTGGTGTAGATCAAATCCTCGGCCCAGAACCGGTCGTGCATTTCAGCGTCATTGACTGAGGCGCCGTGCAGAAAATCGTCCAGGAGGTTGGTTAGTGCTTGTTGATCCGTCTCGGCTCCGGCATCGCCGGTCGCAAACAGCGCCAGGGCGAGCAGAAGGGGTAGGACGTTTAACGGACGCATGCGCCAAGCGTATCACTCGATCCCCGCCAGGCCAATACAGCACAGTGACTGGTAAGCGCGATGGACCCGTCTATCATGCGGGCTCGTTCCGAGAAAAAGAAATGGCTGTCGCGCGAATGGAAGAACGAAGATGATCTGTATCTCGCCTGCGAGGACAGCCAAGGGCGTCCATCGAACCGTATCTTGTTCACCGTTCGCGTTGGTGATGGTCTTGTCTCTGCTGTGGGCCAGCGTGGTTGCAGCCGAACTGCAACCCGTGGCGACGCCAGCCGGGGCGAACAGTCTGGCTCCGACCTGGACTCCCTTATCGGAGGGTGGCACGGCCTTGAGTTGGCTGGAGCGCATCGACGGCGGTCATGCCTTTCGCTTTGCCGTTTTTGATGGTGACGCATTTGGCGAGGTTGGCCAGGTGGCGCGTGGGGAGGACTGGTTTGTGAACTGGGCCGACAAGCCGGGTTTGTTTGAGCGGGACGACGGAACCTGGCTGGCGCACTGGCTGGTCAAGTCGGGGCCGGCGACGTATGCCTACGATGTCGTCATGGCTGTTTCTGAAGATCAGGGTCGGACCTGGTCGGAGCCGTTCAGCCCGCACGATGACGGCACGCAGACCGAGCACGGCTTTGTCAGCTACTTTCCGCTTGAACGAGATCGTGCCGGGGTGGTCTGGCTGGACGGGCGGGAGACGGCAGCTGCGCATCATGAGCATGACGGGCATGCGCATCATCACCATGGCAATGGCGCGATGACGCTGCGCACGGCGGTGGTCGATGCGCTGGGCGGGATTTCCGAGCCGGCTTTGCTGGATGAGCGGGTGTGTGACTGTTGCCCGACGGCTTCGGCGATGACGGATGCCGGTCCGGTGGTGATTTATCGCGGCCGTAGCGCGGATGAGGTTCGCGATATTCGCATCGTGCGTCGGCTGGCGGACGGCTGGACTCATCCGGTCAAGATTCATGAGGACGGCTGGCGGATTCAGGCCTGTCCGGTCAACGGTCCGGCGCTGCTGGCCAGTGGTGAGGAATTGATCGTCGCCTGGTTCACTTTGGGGGCCGACAATGTTCCCCGCCTTGAGCTGGTTCGCTCGCAGGATTCCGGCGCCAGCTTCACGCATCTGGCCACGCTTGGCCGGGATCGCGCTTTGGGTCGGGTTGATCTGGCCCGGTGGCAGGACGGTTTCGCCGTGTCCTGGCTCGACCAGGCCGAAGGTGCCGCCCGGCTGCAGCTGGCCCGTTTCGGTCCTGATGGCAGGCTGATTGATCAGCGCGAGCTGGCCACGCTGGACGCCGGACGGGTCAGTGGTTTTCCCAAGCTGGCCAATCTGAAGGGCCAGCGTTTGCTTGTAACCTGGACCGAGTCGGGTGATGAAGGAACGCAAGTGCGGGTAGGCGAGATTGTTCCAGAGCCCTGAGTCGATTCTGATTCGTGCGGCTGTGTGGGCATTTCGTGCAATAAAACGCAGCGGCGTTTGGTCTTTCAGGATGACTGGGCCCCTCAAGAACGTTGCTGGAAACCTGATCACGGGCTGCTTATGCTTTCGGCCTGATTGACGCGCATGCATTTATGTCTTCGAAAACGTTGAAATGGCTGATTGCCGCCCTGTTTGTCGCGGCAATCGCCGCCTTTTTTCTGTTCGATCTGCCGCAGTACCTGAATCTGCAGACGCTGCGCGAGCAGCGCGATGCCTTGCGCGCCTTCACCGAGGACAATCTGGTGCTGATGGTCGCCGCC
>CAZUTZ010000396.1:0-2234 GCA_964623655.1 uncultured Wenzhouxiangella sp. | reverse complement strand
AATTCGTTGACGCTCAGGATGGCCATGAGCACCGACATCACAATCACGCCGATAACCATGGCCAGGCCGAGCGTCAGGGCCGGCACCAGCAGCGCCATGAGCCGGTCGATGGTGGTGCGGACCTCGCGGTCGTAGGTGTCGGCGACCTTGAGCAGCATCTCGTCGAGCTTGCCGGTTTCCTCGCCGACGTTGATCATCTGCAGCGCCAGGCGGGGAAAGTTGCCGTTGGTCGCCAGCGCGCGCGCCATCGGCGATCCGGTCTTGACCTGCTTGGCCGCCTCGGCCACGTCATCGGCGAGTACCGTATTGGTCATGACATTCTTGGCGATCGAAAGTGCCGACAACAACGGCACACCGTTGATCAGCAGGGTACCCGTGGTGCGCGTCAGGCGCGCGGTCTCGATCTTGGCGACCACGTCACCGACCCATTTCATGGCCAGGAAACGGCCGTCCCAGGCTCGCCGAGAAGGCTGCTTGGCCATCTGCATCCGAAACCACAGCACGGCGACCACGACCACCCCGATAATGGCCCACCAGAAGTTCTGCAGAATATCGCCGACGCCGACGACAACCCGCGTCAGCCAGGGCAGTTCGCCTCCGAAATCCTCGAACATCGGCGTGAACTGCGGGATGACATAGACCATCAGCAGCATCAGTGAGGCAACCGCCAGCACCACCAGCAGCGCCGGGTAAATCAGGGCCGAGACCACGCCGTCCTTGAGTTCCTTGGCGCGCTCGAGGTAGTCCGCCATGCGCGCCAGGGTCTGGTCGAGCGAACCGCCGACTTCGCCGGCGCGGACCATGTTGATATAAAAGCGCGAAAACACCCCGTGGCGGGCTTCCAGGCCCTCCGAGAGGGTTCCGCCCTCGCGCACGTGGTTGCGGATATTTTCGACCGTGTCGCGCACGCGCTCGTTCTCGGCCAGTTCGGCAAGAATACCGAGCGAGCGGTCGAGCGGCAGCCCGGCGGCCAGCAGCGTCGAGAGTTGCTGGGTGATATCGCCGATTTCGCGCTGGTTCATGCCGCGACGGCCGCGGAACAGGGTCTCGAGGCGGAAACCCGAGCCCACCTCGCGCGCCGAGACCGGGATGTTGCCGGCCTCCTGGAGCTGGGCGATGACCAGTTGCGACGAAGGAGCCTCCATCTCGCCGGTGACGGTCTCGCCGGAGGGCGCGACGGCCTTGTACTCGAACAGCGGCATCAGCAGCTCCCCCTCACGCTTCCTGGGTCACGCGCAGCACTTCCTCGACCGAGGTTTCACCATTGAGGGCCTTCATCAGGCCATCTTCGTACATGGTGCGCATGCCGTCATCGCGGGCCTGGCGCTCGATCTCGTTGGCGGTGGCGTGCTTCATGACCATGCGCCGAATCTCTTCGTTGAGCAGCAGGATTTCATGGATGCCGGTCCGGCCGCGGTAGCCGGTCGGGCTGATCTCGGAGGTGCCCGGCCGGTACAGGCGAATCGGGCGCTCCTCGGTCAGCGAGTCGAGCCCGAGTTCGGCAATCATTTCGGCCTCGGCCTCGTAAACCTGGCAGGTCTGGGGGTCGAGCCGGCGCACCAGCCGCTGGGCCATGATGGCGTTGACCGTGGAGGTCAGCAGGTATTCCTCGACCCCCATGTCGATCATGCGGGTCACCCCGCCGGCGGCATCATTGGTATGCAGGGTCGACAGCACCAGGTGACCGGTCAGCGCCGACTGGATGGCGATCTTGGCGGTCTCGAGGTCGCGCATCTCGCCGATCATGATCACGTCCGGATCCTGACGCACGATGGAGCGCAGCGCGCCGGCAAAATCGAGCCCGATCGAGGCCTTGGCCTGAATCTGGTTGATGCCCTCGATCTGGTATTCGACCGGGTCCTCGACGGTGATGATCTTGCGCTCGGGCGTGTTGAGCTGGCTGAGCGCGGTGTAGAGGGTGGTCGTCTTGCCCGAACCCGTCGGCCCGGTCACCAGAATGATGCCGTGCGGCATCTCGAGGGCCTTGATGAAGGTCTGGCGTGAATCCTCGGCAAAACCCAGGCTGCCGAAGTCGAGCACGACCGCCTCTCGGTCGAGAATTCGCATCACCACGCTCTCGCCGTGCGCGGTCGGCACGGTTGACACGCGCAGATCGAGCTCCTTGCCGCCGACGCGGTGCATGATGCGCCCGTCCTGCGGCAGCCGGCGCTCGGCAATATTGAGCTTGGCCATGATCTTGACGCGCGAAATCACCGCCGAGGTCGAGCGCGCCG
>CAZUTZ010000395.1:0-2236 GCA_964623655.1 uncultured Wenzhouxiangella sp. | reverse complement strand
CGATCAATCAGTTCCGCCAGCGCCGGGGTCAAGCCTTCCAAGCGCATCACGTTGCGCCCCCCGGTCTGGTAGACACCCAGCGAAGAACCTGGGTCAGCCCAATCTACGTGTCCAAAACACACTTCGACCTGCTGCGGATTACCGTTGGAGTCCTGGTAGACGTAGCGGTCATGCTGACCCTCGGCACGGCCAGCCGGCAGCTGGATGCCCGCGGCCAGAAACTCGTTCATCAAGGCCTCGCCGCACAGCGGCTCTGAGCCTTGATTGACCTGGCCGGTCGGGCTCAGCGGATTGTCACCGGGCACAATGCCCTGGCCGTCAACGTAGGCTTCATAGGCCACGCGCCAGGCCTGAACAAAGCTAGCCGACACCTGCTGATAGGACGCGTTGCGCTGCAGATCCCGGCCGATGGTCACCGCACCGATAATCAGGCCGATCACGACCAGCACGACGGCCAGTTCAACCAGGGTAAATCCGCCCTGTCCTAATCCGGCGGCGGGTCTTGAGCGGTTGGCTGCAAACATGACTTCAGAAACCTCTGACATCGGCTTCAACGGCGCTGGCTTCGACGGCATCGGCAATGGTTTCGAAATCAGATGCCAGTGATCCAGCCGCATCCGCAAGAATGCTTTGCACCACGAGATTGGCAATGGCAAGACCCAGCGAGGCCGCGGCCACAACGGTAACTGCCGTATTCGTGACGATGTCAACCACGGCAATAGCGATCAGGCCGGAGCCAGCACCCACAGTGCCGATCGCGGTGGCAATCGCATGCGCGAGATTGGCTCCAGCCTGCACGATCCCGGCGGCAGAGGTCGCTACTGTGGCTACGCCTGAAGCCACGCTCGCCGAGGCGCTGACCGCGGTCAGGATCTTGAGCGTGTAGTAATCGCTCATGGCCCGCTCCATCATGCGTGCACTGGCCGCGGCATTGAAGTGGGAATGCCCGATCGCACTGAGGCCACGTTCGCAGTCCAGGTGGGCCGACAGGGCCGCGAACCTGGCCACGGCGACCTGGTCGCTGTAGGCCGGCCCGGTGCGCCGCGATGGCGGGTCGAATACGGGATCGGGCGAGGGTTGACTGCCGTCGAAGCCCGGGCGCAATGGACGGCCCGGCGCAGCAATTGCATAGGCAATCTGCTGCCGCTGACCGTTGCCGTTGTCGGTATGCAGGAAATCGATTTCGACCCCCTCGCGCATACGATCGACCAGATCAAGGGCGAAGCAGAAGTCAACCAGTGTCCTTGAGCCAGTCGGAACCGGGAAGTCACTGAGCTCACCGGCTTGCAGAGGAATGAACCGATCACGCGCCACCGCCAGATCGCGATCAATCGCCGGCAGCGCCTCGTTTGGCTGTCGATAAACGCCGTAGCGCAACTGACCAGCGGACGCATCCGCCAGGCCGAGTGTCCGCCAGGGCAGATACCCCTTCTGGCGGCCGTCCCCGGACGCCACTTCACTGCCTTCCTGATCGGCCGCCGGACGCGGCAGGCGATGGTTCTGATATACGAAATCCACCAGGGCAATCTCGGATCGCACCATCAGTTCGCGTTCTGCCTGCGCGATACGCTGATTCTGCGCAAACACCAGCCAGGTCAGCACACCCACAATCAGCAGGCCGACCACGCTCAGCGCAATGGCCAATTCCACCAGGCTCAGCCCCTGCTGATGCGCTGGATTTCGGCTCATGCTGTTGTTCTGTTTCATCGTCAACCTCACCGAATCAAACCGCGTCCATATTCACGCTCTACCTTTTCAAGCATGCGGCCGAACTCCGCCAGCGTCGCGCCGCGATGACCTTCGAAGCCTTCCGGCACACGACCTTCGCAGAACCCGCCATTGCCCGTCGGTATCTCTTCGACGTCAGCTCCAGGCAATTCGAAACCAGGCGCCCATCCTTCGCCCGCAGCATCGCAGATACGCTGAATCGACTCATCGCGATTGATCACCGCCAGCACCAACTGCACCGTGGTCGCACCCAGCAAGGCAACGGCACCACCAACAACGAGAATTGAGGCAACCACATCGCCGGTGCCAATTCCCACGGTATTGGCGGCGAATGAAAGGCTGGTGGTCACCTTGCCAATGGCACCGGCCAGAGCGGCACCCGCCAGGGCCAGACGCATCGCCGCGAACACGACTTCGGCATCGCGCGATCGGAAATCAAACGCATTGAAGGCCACCAGCATCTGGCCGGCACGGTCGATATCGTAGGCAGCCCGCATGGCTGCCAGTG
>CAZUTZ010000394.1:0-2244 GCA_964623655.1 uncultured Wenzhouxiangella sp. | reverse complement strand
CAGGGACCAGGGCTTTGTGGTTGTATCGCTCAGAGCAAATAATCGTAAACCGAAAAGCGTCCGCAGGAGTCGGCAGAGTTTGCCGAACTTACTGGTCCCTGGTCCCTAATACCTGGTCCCTACAACCTAGTCCCTAAACTCCGGAAATCGCAGCCCGCAAGCGCTCAATGCCCTCGATCAAGCGTGGTCCTGGTCGCCCGAGCCAGGCTTCGCTGATCGGCACAATGCGATCGTGCTTGATGGCCGGAATGTCCTGCCAACCCTCGCGGCGACGGACGATGTGCGGCCGGTACTTGTCTTCCTGCACGCCACACCAGCTCATGACGATCAGCTCCGGCGCGGCGGCGGTCGCCATCTCGGCGCTGATCTCCAGGCTTTCCCGGTCCTCTTGTGCCCAGGGGTTGTGCCCGCCGGCCAGCGCCAGCATCTCGTTGACCCAGGATTTTGCCCCCGGCGCGATGACCGGTTTGGGCCACCATTCCACCAGCACGGGGATGGGCTCGTGATCAGGCCGAGGCTGGTCGAGACAGGCCTCGAAGCGCTCGGCCAGCGCCTCGGCTTTATCCGACGCCTGCAGCGCATCACCAATCCGGCGAATGTCGGCGGCGACGTCGGCCAGCTTGTGCGGCTGGGTGACCAGGCAGGGCAGGCCGGCTTCTTCGAGTCTGGCCAGACAGCGCTCGTGACCCGGCACGGTCAGCGAAGTGATCACCAGGTCCGGTTCGAGCGCCTGAATCCTGGCTAAGTCGATATCTAGGTCTGGCCCCACTTTTGTTGTTTTTTCAGTGATTTCGGGCGGATAGTCAGAGTGGTCGTCAACACCGACCAGCCAGTCGGCGCGACCCAGGGCGCAAACGATTTCGGTGTTGGAACAGGTGTGGGCGACGATGCGCATGCTTACTCCTGGGCTGGCTGCGGTCGCTCGCGCCAGCGATCGGCCACCGCTTCACCGCGGTCAGTATCGACAAACAAGACGGCGGCGATCGCGGCCGCAAACAGGACCAGGCAGAACAGAATGGAAGTGGCCAGCCCGAAGGCGACCTGCAGCAGGCCCAGTCCCAAAATGCCGAACACCGCGGCGAGCTTTGCAGCGGTGCCCCAGAAGCCGAAGAACTCGGCGGCCTTGCCGTTGGGGGTCAGCATGCCGACCATGGCCCGGCCGGCCGATTGCGAAGACCCCAGGCTCAGGCCCGACAGCACGCCGGCCCCCAGAAACACGTACTGCGCCTCCCAGTCCACGTCCAGCAGGCGCCCGGCCAGATCCGTCAGAACCGGCGTCTGCCAGATCGCCAGAATGGCGGCCAGCCACAGGACCAGGGTAATCAGATAGGTCGGTCGGGCACCGATGCGGGTCTGAATGAAACCGAAGGCCAGCGCGCCGACGGCGGCGGTGATCTGGACGGTGACGAACATCATGATGCGAACCTCCTCGTCCCAGCCGATGACCTGGCTGCCGTAGATGAAGGAGAAGCTGATGACGATGTAGATCCCGGCCATCAGGAAGAAAATCGACACAAGAAGATTACGCAAATCCCTGAAATCGCGTAGATGTTTTGTCGTTTCCAGAATTCGCTTGAAGCCGGCGGAAACTACGCTCTGGCCCGGGACCGGCGCCCGCCGCCGGCCGCGCTCGCGCAGGAAAACGAAGGTCGGAATCGCGGCAACGAGAAAGAAAACGGCTGCGAACGGGCCGACCAGGCGGATGCGATCGTAGTTGTCGGCGCTGACTTCGCCGAGGAAAGCCAAGGCGAAAATCGTCGATACCATGCCGCCGACATAGCCCAGACTCCAGCCCAGCCCTGAAATCCAGCCGAGGTCGCGTCGCGGGCCCAGGCCGGGCAGGAAGCTGGCGATGAAGGCCTCGCCAATCGCGTAGGAAAAGTTCGACAGGATAACCAGCGTCATGGCCAGCACGATCCAGCCCGGTTCGACAAACCACAGCAAGCCGGTAGTCAGCACAGTGGCCAGGTAGCTGAAAAACAAAAAACGCTTGCGCAGACGCGAGTGATCCATGATGGCGCCGCAAATTGGATTGGCGATGACCACCATCAGGTAGCTGACCGCCAGCGAGACGCTCCATAAAAGATTGCCCAGACGGTAATCGGGACCGTCGCCGACGATCACCCGGGTAAACAGGTCGCCGAATACCACCGTGATGATCAGCAAGGTATAGGCCTGGTTGGCGAAGTCGAACATCGCCCAGCCGAAGATTTCCTTCGCGGGTGCGCGCTTGCGGCTGACCAT
>CAZUTZ010000393.1:0-2268 GCA_964623655.1 uncultured Wenzhouxiangella sp. | reverse complement strand
CTGCAGGCGCTGATGCACCAGGTTCTTCACGGTGTCCGTGCCGACGTTGAGCAAGTAAACGCCGTTGACGTTGCGCTTGCGCGGCACGGCCACGATCGGGCGGCCATAGACGCTCAGGCCTTTGGCGGGCATCACTGACAGCGGGCCCATCGCCTTGCTGAGCCGCTCAACTTCTTTCGAGAACCAGCCGCCGTGGTCGATCACGGTCAGCACCGGGCGGATGATTTCGCCGGTCTGCTTGCGAAAGGCCGTATCTCGAATCAGGCGCTTTACCTGCTCCCAGACGATCGGCTGCGCCAGATCGCCCTGCAAGATGCGATAGTCGATGTTCCAGGCTTCCTCACCTTCACCCCACCCAACCCAGCCGGCTTCGAACCGGTCATTCTGGACGTCGATGCCCAGCGTCAGGGCGTTGACGCCTTCGGGCACTTCCCACTCGTAATGCTCGCGCCGGGTGCGGTGCATCACCTGGTGGTCAAGCTGCTCGATGCCGTCCTCTTCCCAGGCCTCTGCGAGCGTCAGGTTGACGAAGCCCTGCAGCAGCTTGCGGTCGGCTTTGACTGTCAGCCACTCGCGCACGATCTCGGACCACGGCAAGAGCTCATTCATGCCGGCCCAGACCTTTAGCCCGACCGTGCGTGGCTGGTCGTTCAGTGGGCCGTCAGCATCGACGAACACGCCGTGATCCAGCCAGATCGACTGGTCTTCAGTTATCCAGCGGCCCTTGCTGGCCACTTTCGTGTACTCGTTGTGCGTCATGCGATGGCCGCATGACTCGCACTCGTAGCTAGCCGACGCCGCGGCCTCGGCGTGCGTCTCGCCTTCCCACTTGATGCCGCCGGCCTGGTCCTTGCCGCCCCAGCGCAGTTCCTGGACGTGATCGCACGACGGACACGGGATGTGCCAGCGCAGCCTGATCTCGCACCGGCTCTCGCCGTCTTCGATCATCGATAGGCCTTTGGTGTGCGGCGTGGACCCTAGCACGACTTTCGGGAAGTTGGCCGTCTGCGTCCTTCGTGCCGCCAATTGGTACGGCGGGCCTTCGCCTTCGATGTTGTTGTCGAAGCCGTCCAGCTCATCAAGGATCGCGTAATCGACGGTCAGTCGGCGGTAGTTCTTCGCGGCCTTGCCGCCTCTCAGGTGGAGCTCGGCACCGATGAACTGTTTTAGCGCCAGGGTGTTGTGCTTGCTTTTCTTTTCGAAGGCCGGGAACACGCGGACCAGTTCAGGGTTGTCCCTGATGGCCGGCTCGATCTCGGTCTTTACGAACTCATCTCTATCGGCATCAGTCGGCTGGAAGATGACGCCGTTGCGCCGCTTGTGCGCTGCCATGTATTGACTGGCCGCCATCACCAGCTTGGTGTAGCCGACCCGCGCGCCTTTCAACACCCAGACCTCGCGCACGTCGTCGTTACTGATCAGGTCCATCAGCTCGCGCTGGTAGGACAGGCAGCGCCACGGCCCCTCGACGTAGCTCGATTCGGTAGACAGGTAAAAGTGACGCTCTGCCCATTCGCTGAGCCGCATCGGCACCGGCTTGCCTAGGGTCTGCAGCCCGGCAGCGAACGCCGCGTCAATCGACCTGCGGCAGATCAGATTCGTCGAAGTCATCCCAATCCAGTCGCACATCGGCGGCGGTGTTCTGGCACTCGACGGCGATCTGCTCGATCTCGTGCAGGGCCGCGTTGCTCAGGCTCGGCTGGGCGCGCTTGACCTTGCCCTTCAGCGTGCCGAGCGTTGCGGCGATCTGGCTGCCAGCCTGACTGATTGCCCACTGAACCATCGACACCGGCGCCAACTCTTGCCGCAATGCCGCGTTCTTCAGGCGCTGGCCTTCTGCGCGCTCTTGCGTCCACTCCAAGTCGGCACGTTCTTTCTCAATAATCAGATCGGCAGCGTCCAGGCTTGTCGCGGTACGCTCGTGCTTTTTACGCTCTCTGGTAACTGCGAAATCCACTACATCGCGGACGGAGTAGAACGCTTCGCCAAATCGGTGCCGCTGTGCTACCGGTTTCACCCCCCAGGCGGTGAAAGCCTGCACGCTGATGCCCAAGGCAGCAGCCATCTCGGACTTATTGAGCCAGTGCCGCTCAACCGTGAACTGGTCGGCCGCCGCTGGTTTCGCGGTCGTCTTTTTCTTCGCCGCGCGCTTCTTGGCGGTCTTCTTTTTGGCGGCCATCGCTAACCCGTTGATTTAGCTCAGCAGCAGCAACAACCGGCCCCCGGCAAATCGGTCATAAATAGTGAGAAAACGCGACTCTACGAACC
>CAZUTZ010000392.1:0-2270 GCA_964623655.1 uncultured Wenzhouxiangella sp. | reverse complement strand
AGATCATGGACGCCGGCGGCCGGGTCGACAAGTTCAAGAAGCGCTACGGGAAGTAGTCCCGAGCCGCGGATGATCGATCTACGCTGCCCGGGAGTCTTGCCCTGGCAGTGGTTGCGACCTGCTTCAATCCCCGTCAAACAGGAATCGCCTGCATTTTCGGGCCGGTTCTTTCCCGCGCCCGGTTGAGTCGCCCCCGATCTGGCCTCGGTTCGCTCCGGATCGAGGTCGCGGGCGCTCCTGGTCGATTTTCACCATGAAAATGTTTCGGCCACCTTCTCATTTTCCTGGTTCAGTGCAGGCGTCTCGGGAATACTGAGCGTCCGGCAATACGTGCCGTTTGACCCGGCCGCGCTGCTTTTTCGTCGGCCAGCACAACATCGTGAACGCCTGCACCCGCAGGAAATGGTGCTACAAGCGATGGAGAAAGCAACCGCGAATCGTGGATTCCGTCCGCTTATCGCCATATCGCGGCCGTTTGTCTGTTCAGGCTCGCGAACGCCTTTTGAACCGATTAGGATGAGTTATGGATTACAGTCGAGCCAGAACGTTGAAAAAGTTCAGGGTGCCGGGGTTTACCCTGGTCGAGTTGATGATCGTCATCGCGGTTCTGGCCATTCTGCTTGCGCTTGCCGCACCATCCTTTGAGCGCTCCATTGCCACCAACCGGATGTCCGGGCAGGCCAACCAGCTGCTGTTGGCGATGCAGGTCGCTCGAACCGAGGCGCTGAAGCGCCGTCAGCCGGTCGCCGTCTGCTCAAGCGCGAACCAGACGTCCTGCGGGGGCACCTGGGCGCAGGGCTGGATCGTGGTCACGGATGACAATGCAGCCGGAGACGGTTCGGTCGACGTTGACGATGTTCTGCGTGTTTGGGAAGGGTTGCGCGGCAACCTGCTGTTTGACGATGCCGGGTCCTTGCCCGGCTTCGTGCGGTTCTTGCCGGATGGGCGAGCCGACGCGGCCGCAGGGACGTTCCCCCTCGAGTTTCTCGTCCAGCTCCCGGGTTGCCGATTCGATATCGGTCGAGAAGTCGACATCACGGCAACGGGACGCGCGCACGTACGGGAGGTCAACTGCTGATGAAAATGCGCCCCATGAAGCGACTGCAGCAAGGCGTGACGCTTATCGAGGTGATGGTGGCCGTGCTGGTTTTCGCGATCGGCCTTCTGGGCGTTGCGGCCTTGCAGGCGTTTTCGCTGCAGGCGGGGCAGAGCGCGTATTACCGCACGCAGGCAACCAACATGGCCTATGAAGTCGCCGATTTCGCTCGGGTCAATCGGTCGGCGGCGATCAATGACTGTGCGCTTCCCGTGCTGGCCGGTTGGGATGCTTTTGTGAGCAATCAGCTGCCCTCAGGCACGCTGGCGATCACCTTCCCCGACTGCGCGGCCGGAGAGATCCAGGTCACGGTGACCTGGGGCGAGGACCGGATCGCCGACGCCGGCGGAACCGAAAGCGTTGTCATCACAACCCGAATCTGAACAAACGCCATGCCAATACAACGAAGACAATTCAAACCCGTTCGCAAAGCTCGCGGCCTGAGCCTGATCGAGCTGATGGTGGCCCTGGCCCTGGGCCTGCTCGTGATCGCCGCGATGATCCAGTTATTTGCCGGCAACCGGGCCACCTTCAGCGCCAATGAAGCCCTGGCCAGAGTGCAGGAGAACGGGCGTTTCGGCCTGGAAACCCTGCGCCGGGAAGTTCGCGCCGTTAATTTTTACGGAACCTGCGCCGCGCAGATTCCCATTCGCAACCATTTGCGGACGGATTGCGGTTCCGACATCACGACCATCTTCGATGACGACCGCGCCATTGTCGGCTGGGAGTTTCTCGGAACCGGTTTGGGCGAGACGTACGACGCGCTTGCCGAAGAATCGGACCTGGAGCCGTCTGCAGGCGGGCTGAACCGATGGCGCTCGCGCGCCGGGGCGGTCAATCTCGATCTCCCGGATTTCCTGAACAACCGCGTCGTACCCGGTAGCGACGTCCTGTTGCTCCGAACGCCCGAGGTCGTGGCCGGTGTGACGGCCGGCGGCAATACCCCGGCCAATGCCAACGCCATCAGCTTGAACACCAACCATGGGTTGGCGAGAAATGAAATCGTGCTGATCACCAACTGCGCGACCGGCGCGGATCTGTTTCAGAATCGATCAAACTCCAATGCGTCTTCGCTGAGCGCTGGCTCGGGGAACTGCTCAAACCCCGGGCCAGGCAACATCAACAACCTGAACTGGAGCACGGCGTACGACGACACCATGCAGATTTTCCGTAT
>CAZUTZ010000391.1:0-2271 GCA_964623655.1 uncultured Wenzhouxiangella sp. | reverse complement strand
TCCTCGATGATCTCGATGGCGGCATTGCCGACCGCCGTCATCGTGATCGAGGCGACCAGGAAGGGGAAGACCGCGCCCAGGAACAGTCCGATCAGGACCAGCGGGTCGGACACCCTCAGCGCGAAATCGGGGATGCGGTAGTCGACTTCGGCAATATAGGCCGTGACCAGGGTCAGCGCGGCCAGCGCGGCTGCGCCGATGGCAAAGCCCTTGCCGATGGCCGCGGTAGTGTTGCCCAGTTCATCCAGTGAGTCGGTGATCTTGCGCGTGTCCTCGCCCAGACCCGACATTTCGGCGATGCCGCCGGCATTGTCGGCAATCGGTCCGTAGGCGTCGATGGCCATGGTCATGCCGACCGTGGCCAGCATCGAGACCGCCGCGATGCCGACCCCGTACAAACTGGCGCTGGCGTCAGCAATGAAAATCACCAGGCAGATGCTCAAGACCGGCACCACCACCGACTGCATGCCGGTGGCCAGACCCTTGATGACCACTGTGGCCGCGCCGGTTTCGCCGGCTCGGGCGATCTCTCTGACCGGTTTGGCGGCGGTGAAATACTCGGTTGACAAACCGATGATCACGCCGCCGATGGCGCCGGCAATGGCGGCGAACCAAACGCTGTCATCGATGCCGACGGCCCGGATCAGCACGAAAGCCAGCGCCACGAAGCCGAGCGCGGCAGCCACCGTGCCGCTGCGCAGGGCGACCACCGGGCTCAGGCCCGACAAGGCACGGACCACCACGATTGCGAAAATCGAGCACACCAGCCCCAGCGACGACAGCAGCAGCGGCAGGCCCATCAGTGCCGCGCCTTCACCAAAACCGTCGACGTGGCTTGTCGCCGACTGCTGCACCATGACGGTGGCCAGGGCAACGGTGGCAATCATGGCGCCGCAGTAGGACTCGAAGATATCCGAACCCATGCCGGCCACGTCACCCACGTTGTCGCCGACATTGTCGGCAATCACGCCGGGGTTGCGCGGATCATCTTCCGGGATGCCGGCTTCCACCTTGCCGACGCTGTCGGCGCCGACGTCGGCGGCCTTGGTGAAAATCCCGCCGCCGACTCGGTAGAACAGGGCCACGACGCCGGCACCCATGCCGAAGCCGTGAATGCGGTGGGCGGTTTCCGGATCCGTCCCGAACACCAGATACAGCGAACCCAGGCCCAGCAGGCCCAGCGAGGCCAGCACCAGGCCCATGACCGAGCCGCCGTAGAACGCCACCCGCAGCGCGCGGGACTGGCCGTATTTGTGGGCCGCGGTCGTGGTCCGGATATTGGCGCGGGTGGCGGCAATCATGCCCAGAAAGCCCGCCAGGGCCGAGCAGGTCGCGCCGACCAGAAAAGCAATCGCTGTCTGCAGTCCGAGTCCGGATACGCTCAAGGCCACGAAGATGACCGCAACCGACAGCGCGATCAGCATCAGCTCACGGCGCATGAAGGCCTGCGCGCCCTGTCGAATGAGCTCGGCGATCCAGGCGGGTCGGCCTTCGAGTTCGGGGTAACGCATGACGATGCGATACAGAACATAGGCGGCAACCAGGCCAAGAAGGCCGATGATCGGCGGGATCCAGGACGATTCCATAGGCTCTATGACTCCTCACCGCGATACGCGCAGCCGGAGGTGCACGTTTCGCGGATCACGACTTTGCTCAATCCCGGAAGGTCGGGTTTCAGACGCGGCCAGATCCAGCGCGCCAGATTCTCGCTGGTCGGATTTTCAAGGCCTGGAATATCGTTCAGGCAGTGGTGGTCAAGGCGCTCATAAAGGGGTTTGAACGCCCGTTTTATCTCGGCGAAGTCCATGACCCAGCCCAGATGCTCGTCGACCGGACCGCTGACATGGATCTCGATCTGGAACGAGTGGCCGTGCAGACGCCGGCACTTGTGCCCCTCCGGTACGTGCGGCAGATAGTGGGCCGCCTCGATTTGAAAGACTTTGAACAGTTCCATGGGCCGTCATTCTAGCCGTCTGCTGCCGTCTCATCACGCCGAAACACCAGTCTTACCCAGCCTTCGCGCTGCCTGCAGGCGTATTCCGGATCCAGATCGCTGTAGGCGTCGGCAACCTCTTCGGCCTGGTCGGGACGAATACCCGACAGGACGAGGTGGCCGCCAGGTTCGACGCAGTCTGACAGCATTGGCGCCAGCTCGATCAGGGGACCGGCCAGGATGTTGGCCAGAACCAGACGGGCCCGGCGCTCCGGCGCGGGCCTTTCGCTGAAGGCTTCGGGGCTCATTGCCTGAACGACGCCGTCGGCACCGTTGCG
>CAZUTZ010000390.1:0-2284 GCA_964623655.1 uncultured Wenzhouxiangella sp. | reverse complement strand
CGCGGAGACGCAGAGCACGCAGAGAAAAGAGATCAACGTGATTACTGCTGCGGCCATCGATTGTGCCGTGAAAATTCATGCTGATCTGGGCCCTGGATTGATGGAGAGTGTTTACGAGGCGATACTTCACAAGAAACTGCAAGACAAGGGTTTGCGTGTGGCGCGACAGGTTGCTATTCCGGTCACCTACGAGGGTTTGAGCTTTCAGGAAGCATTCAGAGCTGACCTGATCGTGGAAGATAAAGTCATACTGGAATTGAAATCGATTGATCAGATCAGCAAGGCTCATCGCAAGCAACTGTTGACCTACTTGAAACGATCAGGGCTCCAGGTTGGTTTGTTGCTGAATTTTGGGGCTCACCTGATGCGGGATGGAATCGCGAGAGTGGTATGCGACTTTTAGGAAAAATGACTTTCTCTGCGCGCTCAGCGACTCTGCGTCTCTGCGTGAGGGCCAAAACGGCGCATGCTTAACTACTCGCTCAAGCGCCTGGCCTCGGCGGTGCCGACGCTGCTGTTGCTGATCACGTTTGCGTTTTTCCTGATCCGCATCGCGCCCGGCGGGCCGTTTGATTCCGAGCGCGCGCTGCCCTCGGAGATCGAGGCCAACCTGGCCGCCAAGTACCACCTCGACGAGCCCCTGATCGTGCAGTACGGGCGCTACATGTGGAATATCCTGCGGCTTGATCTGGGTCCTTCCTTTCATTACCTGGACTGGACGGTCAACGACCTGATCTGGCAGGGCGCGCCGGTGTCGTTCACGCTGGGCCTTCTGGCCCTGGCGATCGCCTTGATGCTGGGGATCCCCATCGGCGCCTGGGCCGCCGTGCGCCAGAATCGTATCGCGGACTATTCGGTGATGAGCGTGGCCATGATCGGGATTTCCATCCCCAATTTCGTCGTAGCCCCGCTGCTGATCCTGCTGTTTGCCATCACCCTGGGCTGGTTGCCGGCCGGCGGCTGGGCGTTTTCGCCGTCGCGCATGGTATTGCCGGTGATCACCCTGGCCCTGCCGATGATCGCCTACATCGCGCGCATCACCAGAGGCTCGATGATCGAGGTTCTCAACTCCAGTTTCATCCGCACGGCGCGCGCCAAGGGCATGCCGGAGCGCCAGATTCTGCTGCGACACGCCCTCAAGCCGGCGCTGCTGCCGGTGATTTCCTATCTTGGCCCGGCGGCTGCGGCCATCCTGACCGGCTCGGTGGTGGTCGAACGAATTTTCACCATTCCCGGGATCGGGTCTTACTTCGTCCAGGGTGCGCTCAATCGCGACTACACCCTGGTCATGGGCGTGGTCATCCTCTACGGCATGCTGATCATCTTGTTCAATTTCGTCGTCGACCTGATTTACGCGTGGCTGGATCCGCGCATCCGCTACGACGAGCAAAAGGCCTGACATGAACGAAGCCACCCGCGACGCGTTTTCGCAAGCGCTGGACATGCGCAATATCCGCGGCCGCTCGCTGTACGTGGATGCCTGGCATCGCCTGCTGAAAAACAAGGCCGCAGTCACCGCACTGGTGGTCCTGGGCTTGATGGTGTTGCTGGTGATCATCGGCCCGATGTTGAGCGAGTGGGACCATGAGATTCCGGACTGGGACAACTATTCCACCCCGCCATCGCTGGAAACCGGCCATCCCTTCGGCACCGACGCGCTCGGCCGCGATCTGTTCGTGCGCACCATGGTCGGCGGTCGCATCTCGCTGCTCGTCGGCATCGTTGCCACCCTGGTTTCGCTCATCATCGGCATTTCCTACGGCGCCATTGCCGGCTATTTCGGCGGCCGCATCGACAATCTGATGATGCGCTTCGTCGACGCCATCTATGCCATGCCGTTCATGTTTTTCGTCATCGTGCTGATGGTGATCTTCGGCCGCAATATCTTCCTGATCTTTGTCGCCATCGGCGCGATCAACTGGCTGGACATGGCGCGCATCGTCAGGGGGCAGACGCTGAGCCTGAAAAACAAGGACTTCGTCGAAGCCGCGCGAGCCTGCGGCGGTACGGAAATGCAGATTATCCGCCGCCATATCATTCCCAATCTGCTCGGGGTGGTGATCGTTTACGTCACCCTGACCATTCCGCAGGTGATCCTGGTCGAGAGTTTCCTGAGTTTCCTGGGGCTGGGCGTGCAGGAGCCCCTGACTTCGTGGGGTGCGCTGGTCAACGAAGGCGCCCAGGAGTTGGAGACCGCGCCCTGGTCGCTCTTCTTCCCGGCCGGATTCCTGGCCGCCACCCTGTTTGCTTTCAATTTCCTCGGTGACGGCCTGCGCGACGCGCT
>CAZUTZ010000389.1:0-2285 GCA_964623655.1 uncultured Wenzhouxiangella sp. | reverse complement strand
GTCAACAAGCATGTCCTGCGGTTCTTCCGCCGCATGCTCGAACCCTTCCTGGGCGAACACAAATGGCGGCGGCGCGGCCTCGCCGGCGGCGTGCTTTTCCTGACTCTGGCCGCCGCCTCGCTGCCGGTCTTCACGCTGGTCATCCTCAAGATGCTGCCCTTCGACGACAAGTCCGAAGTCCAGGTGGTGATCGACATGCCCGAGCACACGCCGGTCGAGCAGACCCTGCGCGTGCTGACCGACATGGGGCGCTATCTGGAAAGCGTGCCCGAGGTCTCCGACTGGCAGGCCTATGCCGGCACGGCCTCGCCGATCAACTTCAACGGCCTGGTGCGCCAGTACTACCTGCGCGACCAGCCCTGGCAGGGCGATCTTCAGGTCAACTTCATCGACGACCGCCGGCGCCAGTCGCACGATATCGCCCAGGCCCTGCGCCAACCCCTGACCGAGATCGGTGAGCGCTTCGGGGCCGCGGTCAAGATCGTGGAGGTGCCGCCGGGGCCGCCGGTGCTCTCGCCGGTGGTCGCCGAGGTCTACGGACCGGATCACGAGGCTCGGGCCGAGTTGGCGCTGGATCTGGCCGAGCGCATGCACGGCAT
Source organism: uncultured Wenzhouxiangella sp. (assembly GCA_964623655.1). Lineage (GTDB taxonomy): Bacteria > Pseudomonadota > Gammaproteobacteria > Xanthomonadales > Wenzhouxiangellaceae > Wenzhouxiangella. The sequence goes on along the minus strand of CAZUTZ010000389.1, from coordinate 1,686 downwards.
CGAGGGCCTGGTGGATATCGACACCAGCCTGACCGCAGCGACCGAGCGCTGGCAGGTGGTGGTGGACCGGGATCGCGCCGCGCGCCTGGGCGTTCACCAGAATCAGGTGGTCGAGGTGCTGGAAACCGCACTCGGCGCGCGCAGCGTGAGCTATCTGCACGACCCCGATTCCCGCAACGCGGTCCCGATCCGAGTGATTCTCGATGAGGGACAAAAAGCGCAGATCCCGGCGCTGAAGTCGCTCACCGTGCGCAGCGAAAACGGTCAACTGATCCGCCTGGCCGATGTCGCCAGCTTCGAGCCGTCGGAATGGCCGGGCCTGCGCCACCGCAAGGACCTGCTGCCGGTGGTCTATGTCACCGCCGACATGGCCGGCGCGATCACCTCGCCGCTTTACGGCATGTTCCGTCTGGCCGCCGAGCTCAGGCGCGACGTCGACGGGCCGGAGCAATTTTTCATTCGCCAGCCGCCCTGGCCGGACCGGCCGGCGCTGAAGTGGGACGGCGAGTGGCAGATCACCTATGAAACCTTCCGCGACATGGGCCTGGCCTACGCGGTCGGCATTCTGGCCATCTTCCTGCTGCTGGTCGCCCAGTTCCGTGCTTACGGACTACCCCTGATCGTGATGGCGCCGATCGCCCTGACCCTGATCGGCATCATGCCGGGCCATGCCCTGGTCGGCAAGGAGTTCACCGCCACCAGCATGATCGGCATGATTGCCCTGGCCGGCATCATCGTGCGCAACTCCATCCTGTTGGTGGTGTTCATCCGCCAGCTGCTGGAAGAAGGCAAGTCGCTGGACGAGGCGGTGATACTGGCAGGTGCCGTGCGCATCAAGCCGATTGCGCTGACCGCCATTTCGGCCATGGTGGGGGCGGCTTTCATCCTGACCGACCCGATCTTCAGCGGGCTGGCCATTTCGCTGATCTTTGGCCTGGCCGTCTCGACGCTGCTGACCGTGCTGGTCGTGCCGCTGCTGTACTATGCCTTCATCGGCGAAAGCGAGGTGGCCTACCGCCGAGATCGCTGAATGCACGGGAGCATGGGATGCCTGGATTGACCAACCCCGCCCGATATTGCGCGGGGTTTTTTCTGGCTTGCGGATTGATGGCGTTGAGCGCGCCGGCCGATGTGCGGGCCGAGGAGCGGCGATTTCATGTCGCCGCTTACGGCGGCAAGGCGGCCGAGGAGCGCCTGCTCGACATCCTGACCCGCTACAACACCGGTTTTCGCGACGCCTGGCTGGTCGCCCTGGCGCCGGGCATGACCTTGCGCGAGCATCCGCGCTGGCGCCAGGAAGTGGAGGGCCAGGTGGTCAAGCACTTCGGCGACCAGGACCACTGGGAATTCAACGCCGCCTGGGTCGCGCGCTGGATGCGCTTTCCCTGGGATCATGTCGTCGACACGCGCGCCGGGCTGGGGCTGGGTGTGTCCTGGGCCAGCGAAATCCCGCCGATCGAACCGCGCGCCAAGGAAGAAGAAGGCGAAAGCACGCGGTTTCTGGGCTATGTGGCCATCGAGCTGGAGTTTGCTCCGCCCGGCGGCAGCGACTGGTCCGGCTTTGCCCGCCTGCATCACCGCTCGGACGCTTTTGGTCTGTTTCACGACCAGCGCGGCGGGTCGAATTTCATCACGCTGGGCCTGCGGCGACGGCTTTGATTGACAGCTGCACGATCATTTCCCAAT
>CAZUTZ010000388.1:0-2290 GCA_964623655.1 uncultured Wenzhouxiangella sp. | reverse complement strand
TGCCGGGCAGCAGCCGCCTTCCCGGGTTGGCGGCGTCAATCACGACCGTGTAGGTCACGACGTTCTGCTCTTCGTTCGGGGCCAGACGCACCTGTGCAACGCGGCCTTCGAACTCACGGTCGGGAAAGGCATCGACAGTGAAACGTGCCTCGGCCCCGTCGCGCACGTTGCCGATATCGGCCTCGTCTACGCTGGCCTCAATGCGGATCTCGCTCAAGTCCTGGGCAATGGTAAACAACACGGGGGCCTGCAGGCTGGCGGCCACGGTCTGGCCCAGATCCACCGCGCGGTTGATGACCACGCCGCGGATTGGGGAACGAATTTCCGTCCGGTCCAGGTCGATCCGCGCGGCCTCGAGAGCCGCTTCGCGTTGCAGCACAGTCGCTTCGGCGTTGCGCAGCTGGGCGCGGGCGATCTCGACATCGGCACCGGCATTGCGGTAGTTGGCCTGGGCCAGCTCCAGCGCTGATTCAGACACGCTGCCGCGCTCGACCAGCGAGCGCTGCCGCTCGTATTCCCGGCGTGCATTGTCGTGCAGCACAATGGATTTCTCGATGCCGGCGGCCTGGATTTCCACGTTGGCCACGGCCACGGCCAGGTTGGCCTCGGCCTCCTGGACCCGGCGATCAAAGGTCTGCGGATCAATTCTCGCCAGCAGGTCACCGGCCTCCACCGGCGTGTTGAAGTCGGCATGCAGTTCATCGATCTGACCGGATAGCTGCGAACCGACCTCGACCGTGTTCAGAGCGCGTACCGAACCAACGGCCGATACCATCTGCACAATGTCGCCGCGGCTCAGGGGACTGCTGTCGATTTGCGGCGCCTCGGCGCTGGCTTCACCGCCCCAGCGCCACACGGCCAGCGCGACAGCGATCACGGTGACGATGGCCACCCACACCCATTTGTTCATGCTCTTGCTTGCTCCGGTGGCTCAGTAGACGGCGAGCCGGGGCGGGCAGTGTAGTCGGTCCCGGCCGCCTTGGTCGTGATGTGACCATTCGGACCACAAGACTGAGCGATAATTTCCCGTTAACACGTCGGACTTGCCAGTTTTACCTTCCTGACTGATAATTATTCCCATTCACATCTTAACGAGCGACATGGCCAACAAATTTTCCAAACACGTGCCGGGCGCCTTGCCCTTTTTGATCTCCTTTGCTCTGTTCGCGGCACCCCCTGTTGTGGCCGAGGACGCCGAAGAAACGACGCAGGAGCTGGTCGATCGCATCAGCGTGACCGCCGAGCGCGGTCGCGAGCGCGAGACCATGGAGGTCCCGCAGGCGGTCGATACCATCACCCGGCTGGATCTTGACGAGCAGCTGCCCATTGATCTGACCCAGGCCATTCAGCGCCAGCCGTCGGTGGGTCTTGGTCCATCCGGTGAAGTCCTGAGCTTCTGGCAGCAGGGCTTTACCTTGCGCGGCCTGGGCTCGCAGCGCGTGTTGACGCTGACGGATGGCGTGCGCCTGTCCGGTCAGGGCACCGGCTACGGCGGCGGATCCTTGAGCATCTACGATACCTTCTCGGTCGAGCGGGTGGAGATTCTGCGCGGCCCGAACTCGGTGCTGTACGGCACCGACGCCTTCGGCGGCGTGGTCAACGTCATCACCCGCCAGCCGCGCCGCCGCAGCGAAGCCGGGTTCAACGGCGGTGTGGCCTATGCCCACGATGTGGCCTATAACCTGAACCGCACCTCGGCTTTTGTCGATGCCGGTAACGAGCGGGTCGGGGCGGTGTTCGGCGGCAGTTACTCCACCAACGACAACCCCAAGCTGGCCGACGGAACCCGTGCGACCAGCGGCGCGACCGACAAGTGGTCGGGCTTTGGCCGGGTCAACATTGAGGTCAACCCTGGTCATACCCTGAGTCTGCTCGGCAATATCAGCCGCGATACTGATGTGGAAATCGAAGACTCCGGCATTCCGTTCGGTCCGGTGGGTGTGGGCCCCCTGCGCTTCCAGTTTCCGCTATACCAGCGCTCGCTGCTGGGCGCGCAGTGGCAGTCGCTGGATTTGAGTCCGACGCTGGCCGAGTTCTACCTGGGCGTGTACTGGCAGCAGATCCGTCGTCAGTTCGATCGGACCACGCCGGAGGTCTTTTTCCCACCACCGCCGCCAACCCGGGTCGAAGCGGTTCGGACGCAAACCAACGACCGCATCAACACCTTCGAGATCAACCCGCGTTTGCGTTTCGATCTGGGCGAGCGCTTCCTGACCGTGGGCGCCGATTTCGGCTACGACGAGTCGGTCGGGCCCGAGATCGAGACGCGCGAACAGCTCTTCCCGCTGGG
>CAZUTZ010000387.1:0-2297 GCA_964623655.1 uncultured Wenzhouxiangella sp. | reverse complement strand
CGGAAAGATCTTCGCCGTCCTCAACATGGCCAATGCCTACGTGCCTGGTGGCGGCTACATCGAGGGCGCCTCGGCGCAGGAAGAGAACCTCTACCGCCGCAGCGACTGCCACTTTTATATCCGCGACGAAGACTACGATCGCGCGGCCGACCGCTACAAGCCGCACATGACCGAGTTGATTTCCGGCTCGACGGGCCGCGTCTACCTGGACACCCGCCACCCCCGGGTATGCATTCGCCGCGCCGAAGACCTGGACCAGCCGAACCTCGGCTACCGCTGGCTGGAAGAAGACGAAGTGTTTTCGTTCTACGAACTGCGGGCTGCCGCTCAGGATCTGCGCCGCGGAGGCCTGTTTGATACGGCACTGGCTCGGGCCAAAATCGCAGCCCAGCTCGATACCCTGATCGAGGCGAACATCCGCCACGCCGTGCTCGGTGCTTTCGGCTGCGGCGCCTTCCGCAACCCTGCCGACGAGGTCGCCGCCATCTACCGCGAGGAGATCGAGTGGCGCCAGGACGCGTTCTCCATCATCGCTTTCGCCATTCGGCAAATGCCGTACCAGGCATCCAACTGCATTCCGTTCCAGCGCGTGTTTGACGGGTGTCAGCAGGCAGGCTGAACGCGAGGACAATTGGCAGGCTGATGCGCCGGGAATCAATGCCGCCATCAACGCATGACCACACTGGCCGGGTTCCCAACGGAAGCCTGCAGCGCATCACAGACATGGCTTTTTCAATCCGCAGAGCCCCTGATCATCAGAAATCAGGCTGAATTCACACGCCGGTTATTTCTTCCGACATTTTGCGTCGTGCCCCTGCATAGACTGGTCTCGCAAGCTGACCAATCAAACTAACCAAGGAGAATTGACATGCAGTGGGAAGTCAAACTGAACAAGAACGGAAGCGTCATGACCATCGTCGTGCATGGAAACACCCCGGAGCAAGCCAAGCGAGCAGCGGAAGCGCAGAATCCGGGTTACCGTGCAACAGCGGTCAAGCGACTTTACTGAGTAGCCCGCTAGCCGCACCGGCCGACAGTGTCGGTGCGGCAGTCCAGCACTGGTTTGGGAAAAGAAAACCACATCAATCCGTTCAGGCGGTTCGGGGAGCGCTCGGGTGCGGAATTGACTGGGACGTGGTTTTTCGGTGACACTCAATCGGTAGCGGGGTAAAAGTCATCCGGGGGTTGCATGAAGTCGTATTCCTACCAGGAACTCAAGACTCGGCATCGCGCCGAGCGGGACGCCTATCCGCAGGCACTGTCGCTCAGAGTGCACCGGTCGCTCAGCTGGCTGGATCGGGCCGAGCGGGCGGAGGATCTCGACGGCAAGTTCATTTTTCTGTGGATTGCCTTCAACGCGGCCTATGCGGCGGAAACGGGCGATCTGGTCGAGATTGAAGCGCGGCGCTTCAAGCGTTTCCTGCGCCATGTGGTCCAGAAAGATGCCAAGGCTCTGATGTCCACCATCCTCTGGAAGCGCTACCCCGGGCCGGTTCGCCTGCTGCTGGACAATCCTTATGCCTTCAAGCCGTTCTGGGATTTTCAGAATGGCATCGACACCGCGCGCGATTGGCGGGTTGACTTTCGCAATGAGAAACGGCGCGCCAATCGCGCGTTGGCCAGCATGAATACCGGAATCATCCTCGAGATTCTGTTCCACCGCCTCTATGTCATTCGCAATCAGTTGATCCATGGAGGTGCGACCTGGGGTGGCAAGGTCAATCGATCGCAGATCAAGGATGGCGCTGCGATTCTGGGTGACGTCGTGCCTTTGGTCATCGAGATCCTGATGGACAACCCTGACACGGACTGGGGTCCCCCGATTTATCCGGTGGTCGAAGACGCGCAGGTTTCGATCAGGCTGCCGGCCAGCGCCTGACCCGTAGCTCGCCGCCAGCGTCGGACATGCGGCGTCGTGGCCATGCCTAGACTGTGCCGATGAGTGAAGAGATCTGCAGGATGCAACCCATAGCCCCTGGTCTGGCCATCGTCCAGTCCAACTTCCCCGAGCAGTTGCGCCAAGCGTTCCTTGCCCATGTCGCGCGCCATCCCCTGCAGCCGCTGGAGGACGAGGTCGTGCTGGTGCAATCCAGGGGCTTCGGTCGCTGGCTGGAACTGGGCATGGCCGAGGATCCCGGGGAGACGCCGCTGGAAGGAGGCCTCGGAATCAGCGCCGCCTTTCGCTCGGAGTTGCCGGCCCGTTTCCTGTGGCAGGCCTACCGCGCCGTGCTGGGCGAGGAGCGATTGCCCGAGCATTCACTGTTCGATGCCGACCGCTTGCGCTGGCTGGTGTTTCG
>CAZUTZ010000386.1:0-2303 GCA_964623655.1 uncultured Wenzhouxiangella sp. | reverse complement strand
AACTCCGGGTCGAGATGTCGTTCCCAGTAGTCCCAAAGCACCCAGGCGTAAGTATCCAGCGACGGCACGCTAATGCCGGACCCCTTGAGCGCCCGCTCGGCCTCACGTGTGTCGAAATGCGTGGGATAGTTGAAAAAAGACAGCATGTCTTTGGGAATGCCCAGGTCCTTGAGCACTTGGTTAATGATGCGTCGTACCGGCGGCAACATGCCCAGCCCCTGTTTGACCGGCGCCGGAATGAATGAAAACAGGCGCGCATCCAGCCGCATCGACATCAGGGGCGCGTGGGCGGCCTCGGCAAACAGGTTCATCACCTCGCCAATGCGCTTCGGGTTCGGGTCGGTCAGATGGAAGCACTGGCGGTCAAGCTTGGGCTTGTGCGCGATATGATCCATCGCCTGGGCGACGAAATCGACCGGCACCAGATTGATCCGGCCGCCCTCCAAACCCAGCGTTGGGACCCAGGGGGGCAGCATCCGCCGCATCTTCTGAATCAGCTTGAAGAAGTAGTACGGGCCGTCGATCTTGTCGATTTCCCCTGTTTTGGAGTGCCCGACCACGATGCCGGGACGATAAACCCGCCAGGGGATGCTGCAGTGCTTTCGGACCAGGCCTTCGGAATCATGCTTGGTGCGGAAGTAGGGATGGGCCAGGTCGGTGGCTTCCTCAAACATGTCTTCGCGAAACGTACCCCGATACAAGCCGGCGGCCGCTATCGAGGAGGTGTGGTGAAAACAGCCCGCCTTGAGCGCCTCGGCACACTGGATGGCGTGCCGGGTACCGTCGATATTGGCCGCCTGGTTGTCTTCGGCGCTGGCCTTGAGGTGGTACACCGCCGCCAAGTGGAAAAAATGCCGGATCTTGCCGGTCAGGGCCTCCTGATCCGCGGCGCTCAGGCCAAGCGCCGGTTTGGTCAGATCGCCGCTCACGGCGACGACCCGCTTGCGATGATCTCCCCACCGTTCCTCGACCAGGCGGTTGAATTTTTTCTTCGAGCCACGGCGCACCAGCACATGCACTGTGCCTTTGCGCGCCAGCAGCTGGTCGATCAGGTTGCGACCGATAAAACCGGTTCCCCCGGTGACAAAATAAGTCATGAATTCTCTACTCCCAGGCAATCGCTGTTGTTTTGTGGATGAACTCCTTGTAGTCGCCTAAGATACCGCGCCACGCCGCCCTCGCGCCAGTAGTGCTCGAAGTTACAGCCCAGGCCATCACCAAAAGTCCGCTCCGGTGTCCGTATTGATTGACCGCGAACCCCGCCCATGCTAGAACTGCGATGATCAAATACCAACCAATCGGGGAACACTAAAAGTGAGCGATCTTGAACAAAAGTTTGAGCAGGCGCAGGCCGACGCCAAGCAGCTGCCTGCACGTCCCGACAACGACACCATGCTCAAGCTCTACAGTTACTTCAAACAGGGCACGGAAGGCGATGTGAGCGGCGAAAAACCGGGCTTTTTCGACTTCGTGGGTGTCGCAAAGTACGAGGCCTGGGAAAAGCGCAAGGGCATGCCTGCCGACGAAGCCAAACAGAAGTACGTCGACCTGGTCGAATCACTCAAGGGTTGACCCACCTACCCGAAACGGCCAATGGCCCGCAATACGCGACAGCGCATTCTTGATGCCGCCCTGGCGTTGTTCAACGCCGAGGGCGAACCCAACATCACCACGAATCGGATTGCCGACGAGCTCGATATCAGCCCCGGCAATCTGCACTATCATTTCCGCTCCAAATCAGACCTTATCGAAGCGCTGTTTGCCGACTTCGAGCACCGCATGCTCAACATTCTGTCGGCACCTGAAGAACGCGATGCCGATATCGAAGATATCTGGTTTCTTCTCCACATCGCCTTCGAAATCATCGGCGAGTACCGATTTCTCTACCGCGACCTGAGCGATCTGTGCGCCCGCCACCGGGGCCTGCATCAGCGTTTTCGGGGAATTCTGCGCCTGACCATGGAATCGGCCCGGGCGCTGTGTGACGACCTGATTCGCGCTCAGCGCATGCAGGCCTCAGAACATGAACTGGATGCGCTGATTCGTAACGTTGCCCTGGTCAGCACGTTCTGGATAGCCTTTGACCAGGTGCACGATGCCGATGGCGTCCACCCGGACCGCGCCGCCTGGCAGGTCATGAGCCTGATCAGCCCCTATCTGCTCGGAGATTCGCGCACGCACCTGCAGGCATTGGCCGAGGCCTATACCTGAGATCCCAGAGGGGTCAGATGGCCCCGATCAGCACCCAGGTCACGTAGGAGACCATCCCGGCGAGGCCTAAGACGGCAAGTGCTGCCAGCAGG
>CAZUTZ010000385.1:0-2303 GCA_964623655.1 uncultured Wenzhouxiangella sp. | reverse complement strand
GCGGCACCGATCTTGGTCTGCTGCGCACGCGCGCCGAACCGGCCGAAGACGGGACTTACCGCCTGACCGGCAAGAAGATCTGGATCTCGGCCGGCGAACACGACATGGTCGACAACATCATCCACCTGGTGCTGGCGCGCACACCGGATGCACCGGCCGGTACCAAGGGCATCAGCCTGTTCATCGTGCCCAAATTCCTGGTCAACGCCGACGGAAGCCTGGGCCAGCGCAACGGTGTGACCTGCGTGGGTCTGGAAAAGAAGATGGGCATCAAGGCCTCGGCGACCTGCGAGATGGAATACAACGACGCCGTGGGCTACCTGATCGGTGAGAAAAACCGCGGTCTTGCGGCCATGTTCACCATGATGAACGCCGCTCGTCTGGTCACCGGCATCCAGGGTCTGGGCATGGCTTCAGCCGCTTATCAGGCCGCCGTGACTTTTGCCCGCGAGCGCCTGCAGGGGCGCAGCCTGAGCGGGCCCAAATTTCCGGATCAGCCGGCCGACCCCATCCTGGTCCACCCGGACGTACGCAAGATGCTTCTGACTTCGCGCGCCTCGATCGAAGGCGCTCGCGCGCTGGGGCTGTATACCGGCGTACAGCTGGAGCTGGAGTTCGGCCATCCGGACGAAGCCGTGCGGCGCCAGGCCGGTTACTGGGTCGCGCTGATGACGCCGATCATCAAGGCTTATTACACCGACTTGGGGTTCGAAGTCGCCAACCTGGGGATGCAGGTCCACGGCGGCGCCGGCTACGTGCGCGACACCGGCGTGGAGCAGTTTGCCCGCGACGTGCGCATTACCCAGATCTACGAGGGCACCAACGGCGTTCAGGCTCTGGACCTGGTGGGACGCAAGCTGATCGCCAATCAGGGCGAGAACCTCAAGGCCTTCTTCACCCCGGTCATGCAATTCATCTCCGAGCACGACGGGCGCGCGGACTTGAACGAATTCATCACGCCGCTCAAGGACGCAGCGCAGCTGCTGCAGGACACCACGGCCTGGGTCTATCAACAGATGAGCCGCGATCCGCTGGAAGCCGGTGCTGCGGGCACCGATTACCTGCGTCTGTTCGCGCTCACCGCCATGGCTTTCATGTGGGCCAGGATGGCGGTGATCGCCCGGCAGCGGCTGGATGAGGGAGCGAACAAGCGGGACTTTTATCAGGCCAAGCTCGACACCGCCCGCTTCTTCATGACCCGGATGCTGCCCGAAACCACCTCGCTGGCGGCCAAGGTTCGAGCCGGGGCGGGACCGCTGATGAACTTCAACGACGCGGCTTTTTGATTGTTCACTCGGCATCAAAATACCTGCGGTACTTGATGGCCGGCGCGCTTAAAGCCAAAGCCGGCCGACGCTGGTCTCCGGGCTCAGGTGATAGGCCACCTGGGCCTGAAACAGCTCAGCGGTGGCAATGGCGTCGGTCACGGCGTGATGGGCACCATAAGTCGGGAGGTTGTAGCGCGTGCGGCAGCCGTCCAGGCGCAGCGAAGCATGCCGCCGGAACCCCATGCGCCGGGCCAGACGCTCGGCCCAGCCGCGGCCTCGCTTCAGCGCCCAGGCTTCCAGCATCATGGTGTCGATCAGCGGAAACTGCAGGCCCTCGCCCATCCAGCGCCGACAGACCTGGTCCAGAAATGGCCGCTCGATCTGCCGATAGTGGACCACCGCCACCCTGCCGCTCAGGGCTTCCAGCAAGTCCGGCAGCATGGCCGAAAAACGCGGGGCGCGCTCCAGTTCCTCGTGCGTGATGCGATGGATGACCACCGACTCCGACATCAGAGAGCGCCGCGGCTTGACCACCCAGTAGCGGGCTTGCGATACCGGAATGCGCTGCAGGCTGAACGGTACCAGACCAATACTGACGATGGCGCAACGCTCGGGATCCAGGCCGGTGGTTTCCAGGTCCAGGGCCACGAAGGGTGTCTGAGACAACGGCGTGTCGGCCGGCACCGTGCCGGCGGCATAGAACCTGGCGAGCCGCGGAATGCTCGTCGCCGCGGCCAGTTCGGCAAAGCGCTGCGGCCATGCCGTTGCCACCCGCCGCTCAGACGATTGCCCGGCCAAACCTAAGGAACCTCTGAACAATTATGGGTGGGCGCGACGGTCATTTGCGGGAGTCTCCGGCTCGGCTTGGGCGAGCGTGGTTTGGTCATTCCAAATGAGCGAGCCCAAACGAGGCGGAGGCCCCGCAAATGATCGTCCCGTAAGGGTTTCGCCGGAAAAGCCGCATCTCGCGCGTTGCGCCGCTCGGCCGTAGCGACGGCTACTGTCACTCGCGTCGCACCACACGATCTGCGGCTT
>CAZUTZ010000384.1:0-2312 GCA_964623655.1 uncultured Wenzhouxiangella sp. | reverse complement strand
TGCGCGCCTGACCTCCATGCTGGTGCTGCTGTTCATCTACCTGGGCATCATGGGCTTGTACGCGGCTTTTGAAGACAAGCGCAAGGGCGCGCGGGTGGCCTGCATCCTGATCTTGGTCGGCCTGGTCAACATCCCCATCATTCACTTTTCCGTGGAGTGGTGGACCACCCTGCATCAGGGCCGGGGCATCAGCTTTGTCGGTGAATCGACCATGGATCCCAGCATGAAGCCGCCGCTGATCTGGATGATCGTGGCAACCAAACTCATGTTCACCGCCGCGCTGCTTGATCGCTCACGCAACGAGCTGATCGACCAGGATCGCCGCAAGGGCTGGATCAAGCAGAAACTGGGAGCAAGTGCATGATTCCGCAGTTTGATTTCGCCGCGTTTGTGTGGACTAGTTACGCGATATTTGCCATAATCATTGCGTGGCAAATTGCCCAGCCAATTCTGCGCCGCAAGCGCCTCGAAGCGGAAATCCGCGAAGAACTGGCCCTAAGTCAAGGAGAGTACAGAGATGACCCCCACCCGTAAGAAACGCCTCACCCTGGTCGGCGTCATTGTGCTCGGCGTCGGGGCCGCAGCCGCTGTGGCGCTGACCGCCCTTCAGGACAACCTCACGTTTTTTGTCAGTCCCTCCGATCTCTATGCGCAAACCCAGCCGGACGCGCGCAATCTGCGCCTGGGCGGGCTGGTCGTGGAAGGCAGCGTGAGCCGCGATCCGACCAGCATGGAAGTCAGTTTTTCCGTGACCGACGGCGCCCACAGCGTGCCGGTCAGTTACGTGGGTCTGCTGCCGACCCTGTTCCGTGAGGGTCAGGGTGTGATCGCGCAGGGACGAATCGACAACGGCGTCTTCCAGGCACACGAAGTGCTGGCGCGCCACGACGAGACCTACATGCCCAATGAAGTCGCCAAAGCGCTCGAGGCTGCCGGCACCCCGCACCAGGTGACCATGCCAAACACGCGCAGCAGCGAAAGCGATAATTATTAGCGGCCAATCAGGCGACCAAGGCGATCTGGATCTGCCGGTCAAGCCGAGCCACATGATTGGCTGATAAACAGGTATGTGAAATACATCAATCCTGAAAATTAGAACCAATCGCCGCTTTCGCCAGTCGAAACCGGCGCTTCCCCAAAAGCCCAAGAACTCGAGGCCGTCCGAATGATCGCCGAATTTGGTCAAATCTCCCTGATTCTCGCCCTGATTTTGGCAACCCTTCTGGCCGTCGTGCCGATGTGGGGCGCCTACCGAAACAATCAGGCCCTGATGAACCTGGCGCCCTCGCTGGTGGTCGGGCATTTCGTGTTTCTGCTGGCGGCTTTCGTGTCATTGGCCACTTTGTTTCTGCGCCACGACTTCACCGTCGCCAACGTGGCCATCAACTCCAACCTGTTGCTGCCCTGGTATTACCGCCTGGTGGCCACCTGGGGCAGCCACGAAGGCTCGCTGCTGGTCTGGATGCTGATTCTGGGCGGATGGATGCTGGCTGTGGCCCTGCTCTCGCGCAAGGTGTTGCCGAACTACTTCATGGCCCGCGTACTGGCCGTCATGGGCATGATCTCGGTCGGCTTCCTACTTTTCACCATCCTCACCTCCAACCCATTTGACCGCATCCTCCCCGGGCCGCCTGACGGGCAGGATTTGAACCCGCTGCTGCAGGACTGGGCGATGATCATCCATCCACCCATGCTCTACATGGGCTATGTCGGCATGTCGGTGGCTTTTGCCTTCGCCGTTGCCGGGCTGCTCAGCGGACGAATGCAGCGCGACTGGGTGCGCTGGTCGCGGCCCTGGACCCTGGCGGCCTGGGCGTTCTTGAGCGCCGGGATCATGCTGGGTTCCTGGTGGGCTTACTACGAACTCGGCTGGGGCGGCTGGTGGTTCTGGGATCCGGTCGAAAACGCCTCGTTCATTCCCTGGCTGATTGCCACGGCCCTGATTCACGCCCAGGCGGTGACGGAAAAACGCGGCGCGTTTCCGGCCTGGACGATTTTGTTGTCCATTGCCGCTTTCTCCACGGTCCTGCTCGGCGCGTTCATCGTCCGCTCCGGCGTCCTGACCTCGGTTCATGCTTTTGCCGTCGATCCGGAGCGCGGCGTGTTCATCCTGAGCTACATGGTGCTGGTGACCGGCGCGGCGCTGGCGCTTTACGCGGTCAGGGCACCGCGCGTCATGACCGGGCAGGGTTTCGGCTATGTCAGTCGAGAATCGACGCTGCTGGTCAACAACGTTTTCATGTCGGTGGCCGCGGCCATGGTCATTCTCGGCACGCTCTACCCGCTGCTGATCGACCTGATGGGCTGGGGTC
>CAZUTZ010000383.1:0-2334 GCA_964623655.1 uncultured Wenzhouxiangella sp. | reverse complement strand
GGCGTGGGCGTGGCGGAAAAATCCGGACTGCTGTCGGCGATGGTTCGCGGCATCGTGCTCAACGCCCCCAAACACCTGGTCACGGTCGCGGTGGTTTTTGCCGGCGTGATCTCCAACACCGCATCGGAAATGGGCTACGTGGTCCTGGTGCCGCTGGGCGGGGCCATCTTCCTGGCCCTGGGCCGACATCCCCTGGCGGGCATGGCTGCGGCCTTCGCCGGAGTCTCCGGCGGCTACTCGGCCAACCTGCTGCTGGGCACGATCGATCCGCTGCTGGCCGGGATCACGACCGAAGCGGCCCGCCTGATCGACCCGGACTACGAGGTCTTTGCGACCGCCAACTGGTATTTCATGATCGTCAGCACCTTCATGATCACCGCCATTGGCTCGCTGGTCACCATTTTCATCGTCGAGCCCAAGCTCGGCGAGTACGACGATTCGCGTGCCGACCCGCACGTGCTCGACGACAGCCAGATGTCCCCGCTGACGGGCAAGGAGAAAAAAGGCCTGGCCATGGCCGGACTGGCGGTGCTGGGGGTAGTGGGACTGATCCTGATCATGGTGGTGCCGGAAAACGGCGTGCTGCGCGACCCCGACGTGGTCGGCGAGGGCTTCATCGAGTCTTCGGGCCCGTTCTTCCGCTCAATCGTGGCCTGGATCTTTGTCTTTTTCCTCGCCACGGGCTTTGCCTACGGACGCGTGGTCGGCACCATGAAGAATGACCGCGACGTGATCGACGGCATGGCCTCGGCCATTGCGACCCTTGGTCTATATATCGTCCTGGTGTTTTTCGCCGCCCAGTTCGTGGCTTTTTTCGGCTGGACCAACTTAGGTCTGATCACGGCCATTACCGGAGCGGACTTCCTGCAGGCCATCGAATTGACCGGGCCGCTGGTCTTCGTGTTTTTCATCATCATGTGCGCCATCGTCAACCTGAGCCTGGGCTCGGCCTCGGCCCAGTGGGCGGTAACCGCGCCGATTTTCGTGCCCATGCTGATGCTGATCGGCTATGCGCCGGAGGTCATCCAGGGCGCCTATCGCATCGGGGATTCAACCACCAACATCATCACGCCGATGATGAGTTATTTCGGCCTGATCCTGGCCTGGGCCACGCGCTACGACAAGCGCTTCGGAATCGGCACCCTGATCGCGACCATGCTGCCCTACTCGATCTTTTATTTCATCGGCTGGGTCATCCTGTTCTACCTCTGGGTCTTCGGGCTGGGATTGCCGGTCGGACCCGGATCACCCACTTTCTACACCGCTCCCTGAATCATTCATGCCTGACCCGACCGAAATCCGACTGGAAAAAAACCGCCGCATGCTGATCGTCGAGTTCGACGACGGTCAGAGTTTCGAGCTGCCCTGCGAGTACCTGCGAACCCACTCACCGTCGGCAGAAGTTCGCGGGCACGGCCAGGAAGAGATGAATCTGCTGACCGGCAAGGAAAACGTCAACATTGACCGCATCACGCCTGTAGGCAGCTATGCGGTGTGCCTGCACTTCGACGACGGACACAACACCGGCATTTATTCCTGGCCGTTTCTTTACGAACTCGGCGTTAACATGGAAGCCAATCTGGCGCACTATGAAAAACGGCTGATAGAAGCCGGTCTGAAATCGCCCTGACGCTGCGTCCAGTACAACAACAACCGGGCCGCGAGGCTCAGCTCAAAAGCGGATTTAGCTGACATGACCGATTTTGGTTACAAGGATGTAGCGCCTGAAGAAAAGACGCGCCTGGTCGAGCGGGTGTTCACCTCCGTGGCACAGCGCTACGACCTGATGAACGACATGATGTCGCTGGGCATCCACCGCGTCTGGAAGCGGCGTTTCGTCAGCAGCTGCCGTTTGAAGCAGGGCGATCGCTTGCTGGATCTAGCCGGCGGCACCGGCGATATCGCGCGGCTGGCTTCCGACCGCGGGGCCCAGGTCAGCGTGGCCGACATCAATCACGCCATGCTCAGCGTGGGGCGCGGCCGCATGGACGCCGAGGGCAAGGTCACCGGGCTGGACTGGCTGCAGGTCAATGCCGAAAGTCTGCCGTTCTGCGACCGCAGTTTCGATCACGTCACGATTGTCTTCGGCCTGCGCAACGTGACCCACCGCGATGCCGCGCTGGCGGAAATGCACCGCGTCCTCAAGCCGGGCGGCCGCGTGCACATCATGGAATTTTCCAAGGTCGGCCTGCCGGTCCTGGGCCGCCTTTACGACACCTGGTCTTTTCAGGTCATGCCGCGGCTGGGCGCCGCCATTGCCCGCGACAAGGAAAGCTACCAGTACCTGGCCGAGTCGATCCGTCGCTTTCCCGACCAGGACGCTCTGGCCGGCCT
>CAZUTZ010000382.1:0-2350 GCA_964623655.1 uncultured Wenzhouxiangella sp. | reverse complement strand
GGCTTCCATGACCACCATCGTTGTGCTGTTCAACCTACAGAGCGGCGTTGACGTCGCCCAGTATGAGCAGTGGGCACGCGACCGCGATCTGCCCACGGTTAATGGCCTCGCGTCGGTCGATCAATTCGAAGTCTTGCGATCGGCCGGCCTGCTCATGGGTGAAGGCGAACCGCCCTACGGCTACGTGGAGCTGATCCGCGTCAACGACATGGACAAGTTTGGCGCCGATGTCTCAAGCGAGGCGGTGCAGAAAGTGGCCGCGGAGTTTGGCCAGTTCGCTGATAACCCGCTGTTCATAATGACCGAGGCACTGTAGGACCATGTATCCCGAGCTCAAGGGCAAGGTTGTCGTCATCACCGGTTCAGGTCGCTCGGAAGGGCTGGGAGCGGCCATGGCACGACGTCTGGCCCAAGAAGGATGCCGGATAGTGATCTCCGATATCGGGCAGTCGGCTGGACCGGAAACCCCACCCGAAGCAATTGGCGCCAGCGATGAAATGAACGCCATGGTCGAGGAGGTTCAAAACCTGGGCGCCGAAGCGGTCGCTATTGCCTGCAACGTCCTGGAAGAAGATCAAGTTCAGTCGCTGATTGATCGCACGGTGGACCATTTCGGCCGAATTGATATCCTGATCAACAATGCCGGTATCGGCTACATCATGAAGCCCATCGTGGAGATGGAGACCAGTGATTGGGACGCGGTCCTGGGTGTCAATCTGCGCGGCGTTTTTCTTTGCACGCGCGCGGCTGCCCGTCAGATGATTCATCAGGGTGACGGCGGTCGAATCATCAATATCGCCAGTCAGGCGGCCAAGTCGGGCTTCCCCTTTGCCGCCGGCTACTGCTCATCCAAGCACGGTCTGGTCGGCCTGACGCGGGTGTCGGCCATCGAGTTGGGCCAGCATGGCATCAACGTCAACGCGATCTGCCCCAATCACGTCACCACCGGCCTTGGTGCCTGGCAGAACGAGTACTTCAGCAAGGCGCTAGGCATGAGCCTGGACGATTACATGGCAGCCATGAAAAGTCGAATCCCGCTGGGGCGACCGGGCTTGCAGGAAGACACCGCCAAGGCCTGCGCATTCCTCTGTTCTGATCAGGCCACCTACATGACAGGCGAGGCCATGAACGTCTCCGGCGGCGAGGAATACCATTGACCATGAGTTCACAATCCCGCGCCTGGAGCTGGCCGGACGGCAAGCGCCTTGCGCTGTCCATCGTCGTCAATGTTGAAGAAGGCTCGGAGTATTCCCTGGCCGAAGGTGATGCGATCACCGAGCCGGTCGACGAGTTGGGTGTTGCGCTGAAAAAACCGGTGCGCAACTACGGCAATGAATCCAATTATCGCTACGGCCTTGGCCCCGGATTCAGACGTACCGCCGGGCTGCTGGACGAGTACGGTATTCCGGCCACCTTCACCGCAGCCGCGTTGTCGCTGGAGCGCGCGCCGCATATTGCGCGATACATCGCCGAGGGCGGGCATGAAACCTGCTCTCACGGCTGGCGCTGGACCCATCAGTTCCGATTGAATGAAGACGACGAACGTTCCTTTATCCGCCAGGCTGTAGACAGCATCGAAAAAAGCACCGGCAAGCGACCGGTCGGCTGGCTGTCGCGCTACCTGCATACCGAGAACACCCGCCGTCTACTATCGGAAGAAGGGTTCTCGTATCACATGGACGATTACTCGGGCGATTCGCCATTCTGGGACACAAGCCTGCCACGCCCGATGGTGATACTGCCCTACGCACTGGACTCCAACGATATGAAGTTCTGGATCGCGCCCTCTCTTACGCCGGAGCAGTGGTTGCAGTATGCAATCAACACCTTCGACTGGCTCTATGGCGAGGAAGCACCCGAACCTCAGTACATGTCGCTCGGCCTCCATCTTCGCATCATCGGACGCCCCGGGCGCATTGCGGCACTGGAGAGCTTCTTTCGACACGTGCGTTCGCACAAAGACGTCTGGATCACGACCCGGCAACAGATCGCCGACCACTTTGCCTCCCAGGTGCCGGCAAAGCCATGAACCAAACACGTGCCATGCGCGGCCTGCTGTTTGTACCCGGCAACCGGCCTGAGCGCTTCGAAAAAGCATCTGCCAGTGGCGTCGATCGGGTCTGTATTGACCTGGAAGACGCAGTCGCCGTCTCCTCCAAAGATGAGGCCAGAAAAGCCGCACTGGCCGCACTGGCCGACTTCGCTGACGATCACCGGTTTGGCTTGCGTATCAACGGGCCCGACACCGACTACGGGCAGGCCGATCTCGAAGCATTGGCTGCGAGCGGAGTCCGGCCGCGTTTCTTGATTGTTCCCAAGTTCGAGACGCGCAAGCATACCGACCACATCC
>CAZUTZ010000381.1:0-2360 GCA_964623655.1 uncultured Wenzhouxiangella sp. | reverse complement strand
CAATTTCGCCCTGCAAGGCGTGGCCGATGTGGATACAGATCGCAGCCTCCGTACCCTGATGCTGCAGGCCGGTGTCACCCTGCCGCCGGGTCGTGGTGAGGGCTTCGAGGATCGCTACGTTTATCTCGACAGCAACGGCAACCCGCAGGAAATCCAGGTGTGCTTTGGCTGGAATCCGCCGGGAACCCCCTCTGGCTCGGGCAACGTGATGGTTGTTACCGGCTTGACGCCTGACCTGGCGCGTTTCCTCGATCAGGCCATCGACGGCCAGGCCGATGCCCGCGAAGGCCTGTTCCGGCAGGTGGGGCTCAATGGCGGCGATGACCGGAATCAGCCGGGACTGCAGTGGAATGTCGATAACACTTTCGGCTTCGATGAGGCCTCAGGCGACCCCGGCACCGGTCGGGCTCAAAACGAGGACCAGGTTGCTACCGTTGTAGCCCACTACAAAATGAACCAGTAAGCCTGCCCCAGACGCGATGATGGAGAGATATGCCATGAAATTGACGAATCCCTCGTTTGCCGCGCGGTCGCGCGGTTTCACCCTGGTCGAGATGGCGGTGGTGCTGGCCATCATCGGCCTGATTCTGGGCGCGCTGGCCATTGCCAAGGACGTTCAGCGCAACGCCGAATACAACCGTGTCGCGAACAAGTTCGTGATGCAGTGGCGCGCGGCTTACGATCAGTATTTCCAGCGCACGGGCTCGGTGGTGGGGGACTGCCAGCAGGCGCCTACCTACATGGTCAACGGCGCCGAAACCGACTTTGATGGTTCCGGTGGCGATGTATGCCAGCGCACCAGTCCCTGGGCCGGCGGCAGCGGTGCGGCCGGTGTGCCGGCGAATTTCACCAATACCGGGCTGAGGATCTGCAACGGCGAGGGCTATCCGGCCAACTCGGTCGGTCCGGGTGATCCCGAAATGGCGGAGCAGAATCTTCGCGATCTGGTGCTGCGCTCCGGCATTACCCTGCCGGCCGGTCGCGGCGAGGGCTTCGAGGATCGCTATGTGTATGAAGACGCGAACGGCAATGTGGCCGAGCTGCAGGTCTGTTTTCAGTGGAATCCGCCGGAGCAGGCTTCTGGTTCCGGCAATGTCATGGTCATCCGCGGTCTGACGCCGGATCTTGCCCGTTACCTCGACCAGTTGATTGACGGCCAGGCCGACGCCCGAGAGGGTCGCTTCCGGATCCAGAACGACGGTCAGCGCTCTGACGAGCCGGGCGGCGCCAACCAGCCGGGGAACCAATGGGCGGCTAACGTCACTCACTCTCAGAACCACTTCCAGGTCAACCCGGAAGAGCCGGCCAACGCGATTGCCATCGGTCGGGCATTCAACGAAGACGAAGTCGTTTTGCTGACGGCACACTGGCGCATGGATCAGTAAGCCCATGCAGCGGTCGGTCACACTGATGGTGTTCGCTGCTCTGGTTGCAGGCCTGGTCGCCAGCGGCTTCTACCTCCGCGGCCAGATGAGCGAACTCGACCGCTCGCGCTCGCAGCTGCAGGCGCTGGAGCGCGAGATAGCCGGCCTGTCCGCGCGCCAGTCGCAGGTGGAACAGGACCGCCGGGTCAAGGAATATGCGGCCGCTTTGGTCGACCGGGCCGAACAGCTCGACCTGGATTCGGGTCGATGGACGGAGCGCCGCCTGCGCTACCGCAGTTCGAGCATTGCGCGGGCCGAAGCGGTGGCAATACTGGCCGAAACCATGCCGGTCAATGCGTCCACCATATTCATTCCGCAGTCGTGGACGATCGGTGTTGCCGATCCGGGGTTCAGTCTGTTCCGCACACCGTCTGCGCGCGAGCGCGGGCTGGATTTCGAGCTCGTGGGCACGCTCTACCTGCATGACGAGGCCAACCCGTGATCGACGCAGACGTCATCCTGGCCGCCGGCGATAGCTGGTCCTTGCTTGATCGCGACGGGCGCACCCGGTCCATCGCGCCGCTCGCGCGTCTGACCCGCCCCGCGCTGGTTGTCATGTCTTTCCCGGGGGCCGTGGTCGGACAGTTGCGCTACGAGGGCAAGTCTTCCTTCGCGCGGCCGATGGTGGAGCGCCATGTCCGCTCGGAAGGGTGGATTGACGGGCCCAGTCACGTGGTCATTCACTCGTCCCGGCGCCTGCCAGACGGTGCTCAGGTCTTGTTTACTGCCATTCCCCTCGAGGAGTGGCAGGACGGCACGCAGTGGGCCGCGCGGCAGCCGGATCACTGCCTGATCGTACTGCCCGGTCAACTGCTGGCGGAGCGGGGTGGTCGGCGCGTGGTTCGCCACGGACGCCATCTGATGGCGTTTGCTGCAACGCCGGACGGGCTGGTGTATGAAGATGTTTTTGCCGGAGGCAAGGCCCACCGGGATCTG
>CAZUTZ010000380.1:0-2362 GCA_964623655.1 uncultured Wenzhouxiangella sp. | reverse complement strand
CGCCTTTTCCGATCGCGACGAAGTCGAGCGCATCGCGGGGATGGCGACATGATGCGGCTCAATACCCGCGAAATCGCCGAGCTGGCCGGCGGCCAGCTGCAGGGTGCACAGGCCGAAGTGGTCGGCATGAGCCACGACAGCCGCCTGGTGACCGAGGGCAACCTGTTTGCCGCGCTGCCCGGCGAGCGCGTCGACGGCCACGACTGGGTCGCCGCGGCCGCGCGCGCCGGTGCCGCCGCGGCGCTGGTCGAGCGCCGGGTCGATGCCGATCTGCCCCAGGTGATCGTCGCGGATGTCGAAAAGGCCATGGGCGCGGTCGCCTCGGGCTGGCGCCAGCGCCTCGATGTGACGGTCATCGGCATCACCGGTTCCAACGGCAAGACCACGGTCAAGGAAATGCTCGCCGCGATCCTGTCGGCCGAGGCCGAAACGCTGGCCACGGCGGGCAACTACAACAACGAGATCGGCGTGCCGCTGACGCTGGCCCGGCTGGATGCCTCGCATCGCTTCGCGGTTGTCGAGATGGGCGCGAGCCGGCGCGGCGATATCGCCTACCTGGCCGGCCTGGCACGCCCGGATATCGGCCTGGTGACCAATGCCGCGCCGGCCCACCTGGAAGGTTTCGGCAGCCTCGAGGGCGTGGCCCGCACCAAGGGCGAGATGTTCTCCGCGCTCGGCTCCGACGGTGTGGCGGTGATCAACGCCGACGATGCCTTCGCCGGGCTCTGGCACGGCCTGGCCGCGGCCTGCCGTGAGCTGACTTTCGGCTGCCGCGAGGCGGCCGATATTTCCGGCCGCCTGGATGGCCGCCGGGCCCGCATTCACACCCCGGACGGCGAGGGCGAGTTCGACCTTCCGCTGCCGGGCATGCACAGCCTCTACAACGCGCTGGCTGCGTTCGCCGCCGGCCACGCGCTCGGTCTTGCGCCGGCGGTC
Source organism: uncultured Wenzhouxiangella sp. (assembly GCA_964623655.1). Taxonomy (GTDB): domain Bacteria; phylum Pseudomonadota; class Gammaproteobacteria; order Xanthomonadales; family Wenzhouxiangellaceae; genus Wenzhouxiangella. Next base: position 1,426 of record CAZUTZ010000380.1, on the reverse strand, counting down.
ATGGCCCGGCGCCTGGCCGGCATGGACAGTCTGCCGGGCCGGCTTCAGGTACACGAGCATCCGGCCGGCTGGCGGCTGGTCGACGACAGTTACAACGCCAACCCGGCCTCGCTGCAGGCCGGGCTGCAGGTGCTGGTGGCCCTGCAGGGCCGGCCCTGGCTGGTGCTCGGCGACATGGCCGAACTCGGCGAAGACAGCGCCCGGCTGCACGCCGAGATGGGTCGGAGCGCGCGCGATCTGGGCGTGCGGCGGCTGTGGGCCCTGGGTGAGGCCAGCCGCGCCAGCGTCGAGGCTTTCGGTGCGGGCGCGCAACATTTCAAATCCCTGGAAGCGCTGCGTGCGGCCCTGTCCGACGCGCTCGAGCCCGGGGTGAACTGTCTGGTCAAGGGGTCGCGCTCGATGGGGCTTGAGCGCATTGTCCAGTCGCTGATCAAGGAGGGTGTCTGATGCTGTTCTGGGTACTGGAGAAATGGCTGGCGCTGGATATCGCGCTGTTCGGATTCATCACGTTTCGCACCATCATGGCGGCCATGACCGCGATGGCGGTGTCGCTGATCATCGGGCCATTTTTCATTCGCCACATGACCGAGCGTCAGTACGGCCAGCCGATTCGCGAACTCGGGCCGGACTCGCACCACACCAAGGCCGGCACGCCGACCATGGGCGGGGCGATGATCCTGATCGCGCTGGTGGTCTCGACGCTGATCTGGGCCGACCCGACCAACCGCTATGTCTGGACGGTGCTGTTCGTGACCGTCGCGTTCGGCGGCATCGGTTTTCTCGACGACTATCGCAAGCTCAAATACCGCGACAGCGCCGGCCTGAGCGCGCGCTGGAAGTACCTGCTGCAGTCGCTGGCCGCGCTGGCGGTCGGGCTGTTTCTGTATTACACCGCCGATGTGCCGGCCAATACCCAGCTGTTCGTGCCGTTTTTCAAGGATATTGCGATTCCGCTCGGGCTGGGCTTTGTGGTCCTGACCTACTTCGTGGTGGTCGGCTCGTCGAACGCAGTCAACCTCACCGACGGGCTCGACGGCCTGGCCATCATGCCGGCGGTGTTCGTCGCCGCCGGGCTGGGCATCTTTGCCTACGCGACCGGCAACTTCGTGTTCGCCGACTACCTCGGCATGCCCTACGTGCCCGGTGTCGGTGAGCTGGCGATCTTCTGTGCCGCGCTGGCCGGGGCCGGGCTGGGCTTTTTGTGGTTCAACACCTATCCGGCGCAGGTGTTCATGGGCGACATCGGCGCGCTCGCTGTCGGCGCGGCGCTCGGGTTGATTGCCGTGGCCGTGCGCCAGGAACTGGTGTTCGTGATCATGGCCGGCATTTTCGTGATCGAGACCCTGTCGGTAATTCTGCAGGTGGCCTCGTTCAAGATGACGGGGCGGCGGATCTTCCGCATGGCCCCGATTCACCATCACTTCGA
>CAZUTZ010000379.1:0-2366 GCA_964623655.1 uncultured Wenzhouxiangella sp. | reverse complement strand
CGTAACGCAGGGTCAGTCGCGCCTGCCAGACCGAATTCGGCCCGCTGAGGAAGCTGGTGTCCTGGTCGCGGAATTCCGAGAACCGGTAAACGCAAGCATCGGCGGTGGTGCAGGTCGTGCGCGGTGCATCGCCGAGCAGGGCGGTGGCGCCGTCAATGCCGTTTTGCTCCACGTCGGCTCTGGAGACCAGATCAGCTTCGACAATCGGTGCCTGGCCAAAGCTGGGACCGTTGCGGAACTTGCCCCAGTCGCTGTTGAGCAGATTGAGGAAGTTGTCAATATCCAGAATCAGGCTGAAGCGGTTGGAGCTGGCGAAGCGATCCAGGCCCGGAATGCCCGGCAGTTCCTGCTGAAAGCGCAGATCCCAGATGTTGTTCCAGCGAGAAGTTTCGGAGTACGGGCTGTGGATGCGGCCGGTACCAATGCCTTCATCGTCGATGAACTGGAAAAAGCCCGCCTGATCGAAGCCGGAACCGAAGACCACCAGCGGGTCACCTGCCGGATCGGGGATATAGAGCGGATTGTTGTCGAACGGACCTTCAAATTGACCGGCACGACCGAACAGCGCGTTGTTGTTAGACACGTTGAACGCGGTGCTCCAGGTATCGCCGCTGGTGATCTGGCCGAAGGCGTCCACCCGGGTCAGCAGATCGCCGAAGAAGCGATTTTCGTAGCCCAGATTGATCTTGAACGCGTGATCGACCTGGAAGGCGGAAGTCCGCGCCGACGGGTTGTTGCGGTCGGCGTCGAAAATGCCGCGCCAGGCCGAGATGCCGCGCGAGGAGGTACCTTCGGAAGCAAAGCGCACGTTCTGGTGAGCGTAGGCGACGTTGAAGTCAAAGCCGTTGTCAAACGCCTTGCCCAGGGCCAGGGTGAACACGTGGCTGCGCCCGGTGCTCAGATTCTCCAGCCGAGTCAGGTTCGGAATCCCGAGGTCCTGCAGATCGGCATAGATCGGGCGCCCGTCCGGTGCCACACCCGTCGGCAGTGCCTCGGGCAGGTCGGTCTGGGCAAGGTTGCGCCAGTTGAAGGCTTCGTTGGTGCGCGTATAGAGGTACTGCGCGGTCAGGCGATAGTTGTCGCCCAAGGCACCCCAATTCATGGCACGCTCGAAACGCAGCGAAGCTTTCCAGTCGGACGGCGTTTCGAAATCATCGGAGATATAGTCGATCGGAACCGCATCACCCTGTGCCGCCACCGCGTCAAGCGCTTCCTGCGGCACTTCATTGATATCCACATCGGTAATGTTGGTGACCGTTGCGTCATTCGTCGGCGTCTGGAAGGCATTGGAGATCCAGACTTCCGGGTTGCCGCCAGTGAACAAGCCTAAACCGCCGCTGATGGTCGTGCGGTCAAACCCGGTGTAGAGGAAGCCAAGACGCGGCATCAGGATGTCGTTACCGCTCAGGTTGTTGTCGGTGCGCACACCATAGGTATCGAAGATTTCCTGGCTGAACACTGGCCGATCGCTCTGGCGAAAGCGCTCGTAGCGCAGACCCGCCATCAGCTCCAGATCCGGGTTGACGTTCCAGGTCGATCCGAAGAACATCGCCAGCTTTTCATAGCCCCAGTCCGCGGCGGCGTCCAGCGCGTTGTTGGTGCTGGCGTTGTTGTAGAACACGCTGCTCGGCGAGCGGTTGATGATCTGTTCGGCATCATCAAAGATGAAACGGCCGTTGGAGCTCTGGACAAACAGGTTGAACAGGTCGAACTGTTCGTAGTCGACGCCGAAGGTCAGCACATGGTCGCCGATGCTGTAGTCGCCAGAGGCAAAAATCTGCAGCCGCTCGTCGCTGAAGTCATTGGCGTGCCGGAAGCGGTCACAACCGGCGACCGTGGTGGTGTTCCCCTCCGTCAGCAGGCCCTCGATCGAGCTGCCGATCAAGTCATCCGGAGACAGGCGGAACTCGAAGTGGCCGCCGCCGCCGGCGCGGCAAATCTGACCGCGCTCGAACTCGGTGTAATTGACCCGCAGCGTGCTCGACAGCGAAGGCGTCCAGTCGGAGAACAGCTGCAGGCTGTAGGCCTCCAGATCAACCGGAATGTCGTACCAGGCCGACTCGAAATTGGCGCCGCTGATGCTCGAACCAGTTTCCTCGGTTTTCTGGTAGGTGAACGAAGCGCGATGATCCTCGTTGATATTCCAGTCGATCTTCGCAAGCAGCCGCTCCGAGGTCTCGGGAACGTTGCCGGTGCGCGGCGGGACCAGCGGATCGAAGCCATATACGTTTTGCACCAGCGCGCCCAGTTCGTTGAAAAAGGCTGGATCGCGACCGGCCGTCTGGTCGCCGCTGGTGAAATCAAACGGCGACCCGGAGTCGAACTCGTCGTAGGACACAAAGAAGAACAAGCGATCCTGAACTATC
>CAZUTZ010000378.1:0-2369 GCA_964623655.1 uncultured Wenzhouxiangella sp. | reverse complement strand
CCGGTGCCGTCGGAGGTGTAGCAGGTGCGCCATTTCTTGGTGCCGCCGAAATCGCGTGCGGTGATCAGACCGTGCGCTTTTTCGCTTTCGGTAATCACCACCCGTTCGGCGTTGATCACGGCTTCGCGATCTCCCTGGCTGACCCGGTTCCAGGGAACGCCCCAGCCGGCCAGCTCGCGAATGGCCTTGGGTGCCACGTGGGTGAACATCCGCGCCACGCGCTGATCGGCGCCCCAGTCGCTGCCCTTGACGGTGTCTTCGAAGTGCACGTCCTCGTTGTCGCCCGAGCCCATGGTCGAATTACCCAGGCTGGCCTGCATGCCGCCCTGGGCGGCCGCCGAGTGCGAACGCTTGGCCGGGACCAGGCTTAAGACGATGGTGTCGAGGCCGCGTTGTTTGACGCCGACGGCGGTGCGCAGTCCGGCCAGACCGCCGCCGATCACCAGAACATCGGTGTAGGTGATTTTCATGATTGGCCGACCTCCACCGGGTTGCCGAAGATGTCGTGGCCGGTCACGCCGAGATGAACCCAGGCGCTCAAACCCGCCAGGCTGATGGCGATATAGAAAATGGTGGCCGCCCACATGGATTTCTTGAAGGTCTTGCGCCGCTGGTCGGGATTTTTGCCGACAAACCAACCCCACTTGAGCGCCAGCCGGTACAAGCCAATCGCAGCATGCGGCACCACCGCCAGGGTCAGCAATAGATACAGCGGCCACTTCCACTCGAACACGATGCGGTAGGCCGAGCCCTCCGGACCGATGGTCTCGGGCTGGGTCATGATGATGTACATGTGCACCGAGGCCAGGAAGAACATGGCAAAGCCGGTCCAGATCTGCAGCCACCACAGGCTGGTGTCGCTGTGGCGCATGCCTTTCATGTGGCTGGTGTAGGCCCGGTACTGGGCGGCGTTTTGCGGAAACTTCCGCATGGCCAGTCCGGCATGGGCAATGAAGATGGCAAAGATCACCGCAGTGAACAGGGTCGTGATGATGGGAATCTTTTCGCCGAAAAACAGCTCGCCTTCCAGCGCGCCGGAGACGAAACGGAAGGCATCGGCACCGAGCAGAATCGTCGCGTCAAAGATCAGATGGAAGGCAATAAACAAGGTCAGCAGCAGTCCGGTAAGACTCTGCGCCAGGTCAAGCCGGGCGGGTAGAAGACTGCGTTTCATGGATGGATCGACCAGGCTGGGATGAGCACGGGCTTGAAGTTAGCACCCTGTCTCTGGCGCGGCATTGATGCAGATCAACAGAATCAGGCTCCTGCTTGGGCGCATCAGAACACTGGCAAAAACAGAGGTCTGTCGGCCGCCCGGAGCCGAGACCGGCGTCATTTGCAGATGGTGCCGCTTTGATGCAGGTCAAGCTGGTTTTGCCGGTCCATCGTTTACAGTGCAATGCAAGCAAACCGCCGGATGGCATGCCGGTTCAGTGTCAGTGAATCAGCACTCAGGAACCTTAATCGATGGAAAACGCACAGGCGCAAGAGCAAGCCGGCCAGCCTACCGCCCCGGAATCCGATGATCGGCCCTGGTTGGTCAGCGGCGTGACCGGCTATATGGGCGGCCATCTGGCCACCTATCTGATGGATCAGGGCGTGCCGGTCAGGGCCATGGCGCGCTCACCTGAAAAACTCATTGGCCGGCGCTGGACCGAGCGTTGGGAACACTGCGAGATCGTGCAGGGCGATGTGCTCAAGCCGGAAACCCTGGAAGGCATCTTCGAAGGGGTGCGCGTGGCCTTTTACCTGATCCACGCCATGCGCGCCGGGAAAAATTACCTGCAGCTGGAAGTCGACGGCGCCCGGAATTTCGCCGAGGCTGCGGCAGCGGCCGGTGTCGAGCGGGTGTTCTACATCGGCGGCCTGGTGCCGGACGGCGCCGACACCCAGCACATCAAAGCGCGCGAGGCAATCGGCGATACCTTGCGCGAAGGCAAGGTGCCGGTGACCGAAATCCGCGCCGGCATCATCGTCGGGCCCGGCTCGGCAGCCTTCGAGGTGATGCGCGACGCCGTGTTTCACCAACCGTTTATCGTCTCGCCACCCTATGTCGATCGTGTCTCGCCACCCATCGCGCTGGAGAACATGTGCAAATACGCCATGGAACTGGCGGTGATGCCGGACGCGGCCGGTGAGATCTTCGACGCCGCTGGACCGGATCACATCACTTATGCCGATCAGATGCGCATCATTGCCGAAGTCGGTGGCATCAAGCCGCGAAAGATCATCCGCATTCCCTTTCTGACCGAGCGCATGGCGGCGTTTTTCCTGCCGGTGGTCAGCGCGGTCCCGGCCAGCATCACCGGCGCCCTGATCGAGGGCATGCGGCAAAACTTCACCGCTGACGACAGGCGCATCCGTGAGCT
>CAZUTZ010000377.1:0-2372 GCA_964623655.1 uncultured Wenzhouxiangella sp. | reverse complement strand
CTCAATCGTTTCCTTCCTGGCCCGGTCCTGCTCGGCGGTCTGGAGCTTGGCCTGCAGTTCCGTAACCTTGATTTCCTTGTCCGCGGCGACTTCGGCCAGTCGCGCATCGCGCTGCATCTGGGCGATCATCATCCGGGCTTCGAGTTCCATCAGGGTTTGCTGGTACTGCAGGCTTTCCACGGCGCCGTCCGGGTTCATCGCCGACTGCACTTCGGCTTCGATCCGCATGGCTTCGGCGTTGAGCTTGCGCATCTCGGCCTGAGCTTTTTCCATCTCCAGTTGCATCTGGGCTTGCTGCGCCTGGACTTCGGGGCTGTTGGCCACGTCGGCCATTTCTTCGTCGGTGCGGAAAATCTTGTCGGTCGGCACATCCAGGAAGGTGAAGACCATTTCGAACAGTTCTTCTTCCTTGACCCGGGCCTGCATCTGCGGGAATCGGCTGTACAGGTCGAGCGCCATCATCCCGTGCTGGGCCTGCATGTCCTTGACCAGCAGATACGATGCTCCGCGGGGATCAATCTCGGCTTCAACCTTGATGTCGTCGTTGTCCGAGAATTCCATCAACCACCAGTAATAGCGGGTGATCATGGGGATCGTGATCTCGTCGTCCCAGGCGTGCGCGAACCTTCTCTGCACCACGTTCTGGGCGTTCATGACCATCGCCATGCCGCTTGCGGTCGGGACGGTGTTCGTCGCTTCGCCCTGAGCGATCACGGGAAGCTGGGTGTTCTCGTCGGCGTTCGCTTTCGCCAGTTCGTACATCGGCAGCAGGTTCGGCAAGGCTGATTCGATGTTTTGGAACTGGATCACGTCCTTGATCGACGTGACCTGATCGTCGTCGATCTCCCAGGCCTTTGGGCCGTTGATGTTGTAGTCGTTGTCCACCGGCCGGGCCCGGCCCTTCCAGTAGGCCACCTGCGGGCCGGCGGTCAGGCGAGAGTTGTGCTGCATCGCTTCCCAAACGATGTCGATCGCACGCTGGTCGTCGCGCATCACACGGACCACCCCGTAGGAATTGAGTAGATCGGCGTCATCGCGCTTGTAGGGGATCACGAAGTACGGAACGCGCTCATCGCCCAGGATCGCGTTCAGATCGACCTTCAGGACTTCGTTGCCGCAGAACCAGACTTCGCCCCAGTAGACGTCCATCTCGTCGTAGATTTCATAGCCGCCGGCCTTCAGGTGCTCGGCATCAATCGGCCCGTGGTATTCCCACACCACGAAGTCTTCGACTTGCTCGTCTGTGGCGTTGCGGAGCAGTTTGCGGCGCTCGCGCATCAGCGACGTTTCGTGCTCGGTCAGCTTCGGGCCGGCCGCAACCATGCGCTCGACGGCTTCGGAATCAAACCCGGGGTGATCCGCCAGGCCGACCGCCTTCGACTTCGGGTACAGGTGCAGTTCGAAGGCGCCTTCGCACTCGTCCATTGACCGGCACGGCAGCGGAAAGAACATCCACGGATCGACCCGGGTACTGGCCGGGTTGGTTTCCTGCGTCAGATCGAGCCGAACCACCGGCTGGGTCATCGGTACCGGCATTCCGGCTTCGTCGAACACCATGAACGGCTGACCCAGTTCGTCCATGACGGGTTCCTGGTAGCGCCGGACCACGCGCTTGGTGCTCATGCGGGCGTAGGGGCCTTTCATGACCCCGATACCGAGCTTGCAGGCGTCGTGAATCGCCTTTCGGCCTGACCGGGCGTACTGGCACTCGTTCAGGTAATCGTCGATCTTGTTCTGGATTTCCTTGGCCGCCCATTCGGCATGCTCAGGATCCACCGGGTTGCCGTCAATGTCGGTCGGTCGCGGCGTCGGCTTGGCGGTCCAGTTCCGGTCGTTGGTCGGGAACATCATGTCGCCAATCCTTGCGCTAATGATGTCCACCTTGGCCTGGGTCTTGTTGTCGATCGGCGGCAGTTCGTCGCCGTCGTCTTCGTTGGCCTGGCGGAAACCCCAATACTGGCGCTCGTCTTCAATCCAGCGCTGCTCGACTTCCGACTTGTGCCGGACGGCGCGGTCCTTGAGCTTCTTCAGTTCCGCGCACAACGGCGAATATGAGTAGCTGGGTTCCGCAGCTTCCACGATCTCGCCTTCAAGCATCTCGTCGGGCTGGATCAACTGCATGAACTGCTCTTCTGGGGTCATATTCTCCGTCCGAAAGTTTTGCCCTTGATGGACTTTGGTGCGATCATCGTCTGGGCTCGCGTCTTGGCATAGCGCGGCCCTTCGTCAATCAGGTACAAAGTGCTGTCCATCGCGTGGTCATTGACCTTCACGATCTTTCCGTGGTCGTCGTAGTGGTACATCCGGTACTCTTCGAGCCACTTGGTCAGCGTCTTGAAGACCTTGATCTTGCCGGCACTCAGCCCGGTGCG
>CAZUTZ010000376.1:0-2373 GCA_964623655.1 uncultured Wenzhouxiangella sp. | reverse complement strand
TGGCCGGCTACCACATCCCGGCCATCACCGAGCGCGGGCCTATTGAGACGGCCTTTGCCGAGGCCCTGCCCATCCAACAGTACCGCTCGGTTTGTTTTGTCGGCCGCAGGCAAGGGCTGATTCTTCCTCCGGGCAACCCGGCCGGTCTGAGAACGCTCAGAGATCTGACCCGTCGATCTTTGCGTTTTCTCAACCGCCAGTCCGGCTCGGGGACACGCCTGCTGTTCGATGCTCTGCTCGATCACGCCGGGGTTCCGGGTCAGGCCATCAACGGCTACGACTCGGAGGAATTCACCCACCTGGCCGTTGCGGCGATGGTGGCCAGCGGCGCGGCAGACGCCGGTTTCGGCATCCAGGCAGCCGCCGAAAGATTCGGTCTGGCGTTTCAGCCGATGGTGACCGAGCAATACCTGTTTGCTTATCGGCTCGGCGATGCCGACAGCGACTGGGTCAGGGGTTTGCTGAACGTGCTGCGCGCCGAGTCGCAGCTTGGCCAGACCATCGCGTCACTACCGGGTTATGACTGCTCATGCATGGGCGAATCCTGGCCGTTTGACCAGGGACGCGGTGCGAGCCGGGCCGGCAGGTAGAGCGGATGGGCCGGCTCACCGCCGGCATTGATTCGCAGACAATGCAGCCGGCCATTCAGCATGCGCTGCACCTGCGCTGATCGGCCCACCCAGGTGCCGTAGTTACCCCAGGCCGCGACAATGGTCTCGACCTGGCCGGCCATGCGCCGGATCCAGACATCATTGCGCGGGCCGATGGGATCAACGGCGGCCTTGAGATCGGCCGGGTAGGTGGCGCGGTAGGCGAACAGGTTGGCGACCACCACGCCGCCATAGCCCCAGTCGCGGGCAAAGCCGATACATCGGCGAATGGTGGGATCGGTCTGGCGCGCACCCGCCGTGGAAGGGTTCAGGCCAATGACCATGACCAACGGAAGCACCGAATCCCATTGTCGCCACAAGGTGTAGCGAAAGCGGCGACAGCGACTGAAGTTAGCGCCGGCTGTTTCAGTGTTCATCCGGCGACGGGGGCGAGTCATCCTCGGTCTGATCGGCGGGTCTGGCGCGGCGCAAACGGCGCTTCGGCTTTTCGGGTGGCGCGCCGTGTTCGTAGACATGCACGTCGCGCTGCGGGAACGGGATCTGGATGCCCTCGGCATCGAAGCGCTGCTTGAACCGCTTGGTCAGCGCGCGCAGCGTACCCCAGTAATCCGCCGTTCGCACCCAGGGCTTGGCCATCATGGTCACCGACGAATCTTCCCAGCGGCCGATGTGAACCGTGGCTTCCGGCGAGTTGAGCACGCGCGGCTCGGCGGCCATCTCCTCCAGCAGCACTTCTTCGACAAACTCGACGTCTTCGTCGTAACTGAACGACACTTCAATATCCACCCGACGCACCCGGCTAGCAGTATGGTTGACGATGGTCCCGCCCCAGATGCTCTTGTTCGGCACCACCAGCACCTGGTTGTCGAAAGTGGTGATGGTGGTCGCGACCAGATTCATCTTCTTGACGATGCCCTCGACATCGCCGACGCGCACGTGATCGTCCACGTCGTAGGGCTGGTAGAGCAGACTCATCGCGCCAGAGGCCAGGTTTCCGAGCGAGTCCTGCAGGGCGAAGCCCAGGATGATGCCGGCGATGCCAAGGCCTGCCAGCATCGGGCCCACCGAGACCCCGAGGCTGGACAGCGCCACGATCAGGCCGAACAGGAAGACGACGATGCCGATCACAGACACCAGGACTTCGCCGGACAGGCGGGTCAGGGTCACGTGTCGAATGGACAGGAATGCCCGCATGAGCTTGCGCGCAAGCCCGGCCAGGACCCAGGCTACGGCCAGGATGATGAGGAAGATCAGCGTGCGCAAAATCAGGTTCGGGCCCGTGGAGACGACCCGCTGCTGGGCCGTTTCAAGCTGGTCACGCATGACGCGTGCAAAGACCTGGCGCTGCAGCAGCTCGATCCCGATCACCCCTCTCTGGCGCACAATCAGCGCTCGAAACTCGGCCGCGTCAAGCCCCAGTGCTTCCAGCAGGCCGACCGTTGCCTCCAGACTGTCCAGCGAGCGCGACTGCTTGCGCTGCACGGCCTGAACGGCGCGGTCCAGGTCCTGGTCCAGCGGGGCCTCGGCCAGGCGCGAGCGCAACTCGATCAAGGTCGTGGCATCCAGACGGATCTGGCCGGCAGCCCGCTCGGCCAGCAGGTCGACCTCGGCCTCCAGGTTATCGCGCAGTTCCTGCGGTCCGGTGCCGATGGCTTCGTCAAACACCGGCTGTTCGCTCAAGGTCTCCAGCACCTGCAGGTGCTGAATCAGCAGCTGCAGGTAGCGATTGCGCAGCATCTGCTGCTCCTGCACAAAGGATTCG
>CAZUTZ010000375.1:0-2373 GCA_964623655.1 uncultured Wenzhouxiangella sp. | reverse complement strand
GCAGGGCGAATTCGGTGGAGAAGATGCAGGTGTTCTGGGCCTGGTCTTCTTTCAGAATGTCGGCCTGGACGGTGCCGCGTACGGTTTTGAGCGTGTCGGCGGCGATCTTTTGATAGGTCTCGGCATCCAGCAACTGATCACCGGTGACACCCAGCAGGCCCAGCCCCAGGCCGTCGTTGGTGTTGGGCAGGTCGCCGGCGTAGGTCGGCAGATCGCCGCCGAGCAGTTCGGCCTTTTTGCGCTCGGCCTGCTCCCATTGGCCTGATGCTTTCAGATGTTTTTCGACCTGCTGGTCGATGGCGGTGTTCATGAACAGGGCCATCAACATGGGCGCCGGGCCGTTGATGGTCATCGACACCGAGGTGGCCGGGTCGGCCAGGTCAAAGCCCGAGTAGAGCTTTTTCATGTCGTCCAGCGTGGCGATGGACACGCCGGAATTGCCGACCTTGCCGTAGATGTCGGGGCGCTCGGCCGGGTCTTCGCCGTAGAGCGTGACCGAATCGAACGCGGTCGACAGGCGCTTGGCCGGCTGGCCTTCGGCGACATAGTGAAAGCGGCGGTTGGTGCGCTCGGGCGTGCCCTCACCGGCAAACATGCGGATCGGGTCTTCGTTGGTGCGCCGATACGGATAGACGCCGCCGGTATAAGGATAGTGGCCGGGCAGATTTTCCTTCATCAGGAAAACCAGCAGATCACCCCAGTCCGAGGTCTGCGGAGCAGCAATTTTGGGAATCTGCAGTCGGGAGAGCGATTCGCGATAGTTGGCCCCGCTGATCGTCTTGCCGCGCACCTGGTAACTGTATTCTTCGGCCTCGACGGACGCCTTGAGTTCGGGCCAGCGGCGCAACAGGTCGCGGGCTTGTTCGGGGATGGAGCGGGTGGCTTCGAGATAGCGTTGGCGGAGGTGGTCGGTCAGCGCCTCATCTACGGGACTAGGGTTCCGGGTTCCGGGTTCAGGGTTCCGGGTAGTCGGGGCGGAAACCTTGGGCACCAGGGGATCAAGATCCTGCTGCGGGGCGAGTTCGTTCAAGACCTCGTAATAGTGCTGGGCGCGGCGGGCTTCTTCGGCCCAGTACAGGATGCTGTCGTTGATGCCCCTGCCCTGCTCGGCAATTTCGGCCAGATAGCGCACCCGCGACCCCGGAATCAACACAGACGGCTTCGGATCCTTGTCAGCCAGCTCAACCTCAGGCTCAAAGTCACAACGCGACTCCGAACCACCGGAACCCTGAACCCGGAACCCTGAACCCCTTTGCCGCAGCAAGCGGCAAAGATTCAAAAACATCCACGTCACCCCCGGATCATTGAACTGCGAGGCAATCGTCGGGTAAACGGGCACATCCTCATCGGCCAGATCAAAGGCCAGACGGTTGCGCTTCCACTGCTTGCGCACATCCCTGAGCGCGTCCATTGCGCCCTGGCGGTCGAATTTATTCATGATGACCAGCTCGGCGAAGTCCAGCATGTCGATTTTTTCCAGCTGGCTGGCCGCGCCGTAATCGGAGGTCATCACGTAAGCCGGGAAATCAACCAGGTCGACGACTTCGGAATCGGACTGGCCGATGCCGGCGGTTTCCAGGATGATGAGGTCGAAATCGCAGGTTTTCAGAAAGCCCAGGCTGTCGGCGACCACCTCGGAGACGGCCAGGTGCTGGCGCCGGGTCGCCATGGACCGCATGAACACCCGCTCCGACCTGAGCGAATTCATCCGAATCCGGTCACCCAGCAGAGCACCGCCGGTGCGCCGTCGGGTCGGGTCCACCGCCAGCACGGCAATGCGCATGTCCGGGAAATATTGCAGGAAACGGTTAAGCAGTTCGTCGGTGACCGACGACTTGCCCGCGCCGCCGGTGCCGGTCAGGCCGATGACAGGGGCCAGGGAACGGGGACCAGGGACCAGTGGGACCTCGCGGTCGCGACGAAGGTCGTCGGCCGAAATTTCACCGTTTTCGACAGCAGAAAGTATCCGCGCTACCTCGATGTCACGATGGACGAGGCCATTCTTCTGGTGCCTGGTCCCTGGTCCCTGGTCCCTGGACACTCGCCGCTCCCGCGCCTCCCAGGTCCGCTCCACCAGATCCTCGATCATCTCGCCCAGGCCCATCTTCATGCCGTCTTCGGGGTGATAGATGCGGTTCACGCCGTGGGCCTGCAGGTCACCGATCTCAGCAGGCGTGATGGTCCCGCCGCCGCCGCCGAAGACCTGGATATGCGCCGCACCCAGTTCGGCCAGGCTGTCGACCAGGTAGCGGAAAAACTCGTTATGGCCGCCCTGGTAGGAACTCACCGCAACGGCGTCGGCGTCCTCGCATATGGCAGCACGGACAATCTCGGCAACTGAGCGATTGTGACCCAGATGGATGACCTCACAGC
>CAZUTZ010000374.1:0-2376 GCA_964623655.1 uncultured Wenzhouxiangella sp. | reverse complement strand
GGTTCAGCGCGTGCACCACCGAGCCCAGATTGGCCCCACCGGAATTGATCACCGCGATGGTCACAGCAGCCCCTTGGTCGATGGCACGCCGGCGGTGAGGCCTCGGGACAGGGCCGGGCGCAGGGCGCGGCCCACGCCCTTGAAGCAGGCTTCGACCATATGGTGGGTGTTTTCTCCCGACAGCTCGATGTGGATGGCGCAGCGCAGGGTCTGGGCCAGCGAGGCGAAGAAATGGCTGACCATTTCGGTGTGCAGGTCGCCGACCGATTCGCGCGGAAATTCGCCGTGCAGGACAAAAGCCGGTCGGCCCGATAAATCCACGCTGACCCTGGCCAGTGATTCGTCCATGGGCAGGACGAAGCCATAGCGCCCCACGCCGACCCGGTCGCCCAGAGCCTGGTCCAGCGCCGAACCCAGCGCCAGCGCGCAGTCTTCCACGGTGTGGTGTTCGTCCACGTGCAGATCACCCTGGCAGTCCAGTTCCAGGCTAAAGCCGCCGTGGGCGGCGATTTGTTCGAGCATGTGGTCGAAAAAGCCGATGCCGGTTTGGATCCGGATCGGTTTGGGCGCGTCCAGGTTGACCTTGACCGAGATGCCGGTCTCGTTGGTGCGGCGCTCGATCCTGCCGGTGCGCGGGGTTTCGAGGATGGCGCTTGCAATGGCCGGCCAGTCCAGGCCGTCGCTGCCGATACGGTAGCCTTTCAGGCCCATGTTGGCGGCCAGCTGCAGGTCGGTCTCGCGGTCGCCGATGACCGCCGACTGCTCGCGGTCCAGGCCGGGATCGCGCAGATAGTCCAGCAGCATCCCCACGCCCGGCTTGCGATTGGGCGAGTGGTCTTCGGGGAGGCTGGGGTCGATGTGGACGGCGTCGAAGGCGATGCCTTGAGAGCCGAGGATTTGCAGCAGAAGATTCTGGGGGCCTTCAAACTGTTCTTCAGGAAACGACTCGCTGCCCAGGCCGTCCTGGTTGGAGACCATGACAAATCGAAAACCGGCGTTTTGCAGTTTCAGCAGGGCCGGGATCACGCCGGGCATCAGGCGGAATTTGTCGTAACTGTCGATCTGCTCGTCGGGCGGCTCTTCGATCAGGCAGCCGTCGCGGTCGATGAAAAGAATCTTGCGCAGACTCATGAGTGCCAGTCCTTCAAAAATTCGGTCAACGTCTGCATCTCGGATTCCGACCCGACGGTGATGCGCACGCAGTTGTTCAAGCCCGGCTGAGCCGACTGGTCTCGCAGGCGGATGCCGGCTTTCAGCGCCGCTTGCATCAGCGCGCCGGAGTCGGTCACGCGCGCCAGCACGAAATTGGCATGGCCCGGCCAGACGGTGAGCACATCGGGGTGCGCGCCCAGCGCTTTCAGCAGCTCGGCCTTGAGCCGGGACAATGTTGCCAACTGCGCCTCGTGTCGGGCAAGCGCGTCGGGCGCCAGCGCAGCCTGGGCCGCGGCGACCGACGGCGTGGGTAGCGGATAGGGTGCGATGATGCGGCGCAGCAGGTCGATGACTTGCCCGTCGGCAATGACAGCGCCGATGCGGCAGCCGGCCAGGGCGTAGGCCTTGGACAGGGTGCGCATCACGACCAGATTGGATTGATGCTTGACCTGCGCGGCCAGCGAAGGCCGGTCGCAGAACTCGATGTAGGCCTCGTCGATCACCACCAGACCGTGGTCGGCGACCCGGCGTGCCAGAGCCAGCACGGTTTCCGGGGCAATCAGGTTGCCCGTTGGATTGTTGGGCGAGCAGAGGAAATACAGGCGGCACGGCGGAGCCCGATCGATGCGCTCGTTGTCCAGAAGCCAGTCGTTGTCACCCTCGATGAGGGGCGCTTCGACAACCGCGGCGTTTTGCACCTTCGCACTCAGAGCGTACATGCCGAAACAGGGCGGGCAGACCAGCACCCTGTCCGACCCGGCGCGGCAGAACACGCGCACCAGCAGGTCGATCCCCTCGTCGCTGCCGCGGGTGACCAGCAGCTGCGATTCGTCGATGCCGTAGACCTGGGCCAGACGCGATTTCAGCTCGGCCGGCTGCGGGTCGGGATAGCGATTGAGGCCCAGGCCTGCATCGCCGGCCGGCGGCCACGGGTTTTCGTTGGCGTTCAAGAGCACGCCGGCGCTGTCGGCCAGGGCGCGGGCCGAGGCGTAGGGCTTGAGCGCGCGGATCTCGGCGCGCGCCAGCTCGGCCGGGTTGGTGCCGGGAGTCATGACTCGGCCAGCTGCTCCAGGCGCATCATGATGGCCAGGCGATGGGCGTCCAGACCTTCGTGCGCGGCCAGACGCGCACCCGCCGGACCCAGTTCTTTCAGGCCCTCGGGCGTGGCCTCCTGTACCGTCATCCGGCGCATGAAGTCGGTCATCGACAGCCCGCCAATGGCGC
>CAZUTZ010000373.1:0-2377 GCA_964623655.1 uncultured Wenzhouxiangella sp. | reverse complement strand
CATTTAATGATCGAGCCTTCGGAAATCCTGACCATGGAAGAGGCGGAGCGCCGCCTGCGCGAGCTGCATGCGCGCATCAGCGACGGCGAAGACTTCGGTGATCTGGCGCGGCGCTATTCGACCGACGAGAATTCGGCCAATATCGGTGGTCGGCTCAACTGGTTCCAGTCCGGTCAGTACGGCCCTGACCTCCAGCGGGCGATCGATCGTCTCGACGTCGGTGAATTG
Organism: uncultured Wenzhouxiangella sp.; assembly: GCA_964623655.1. Classification (GTDB taxonomy): domain Bacteria; phylum Pseudomonadota; class Gammaproteobacteria; order Xanthomonadales; family Wenzhouxiangellaceae; genus Wenzhouxiangella. The sequence continues at coordinate 2,149 of CAZUTZ010000373.1, read as the reverse complement.
AGCGATCCGTTCCGAACATCGAGCGGCTGGCACATCGTCAAACTGGAGGACAAGCGTGAAGCCGACCGCACGCAAGAAGCCATGCGCTCGCAGGCTCGCGAAACCCTTTTTCAGCAGAAAGCCGAAGACGAAATCGAGCGCTTTCTGCGGCAGTTGCGTTCAGAGTCCTTTGTCGAAGTCCGGCTTTGAGCCAGGTTGAAGCCCGGCTGCTGCTCACGCCGGGCGAGCCGGCCGGGATTGGCCCGGAGCTGGTGTGCCGGCTGGCGGTGGGCCAGCCGGATCTCGTTGCGGTAGCCGATCCCGGATTGCTGTCGGCCACGGCGCGGCAGCTGGGATTGAACTGCCCGGTTCACGTTCTTGAAGAACCGTCCGATCCCATCCCGCCCGACCATCTCGCCTGTCTGCCGGTGATGCTTCGCTCGCCGGCCCAGCCGGGTCGGCTGGATACGGCCAACGCGGCTTACGTGATCGACACGCTGCGACTGGCCGCGCAGTGCTGTCTTGAGGGACGTGCCGCCGGTCTGGTCACAGCACCCGTGCACAAGGGCGTGATCAACGACGCCGGCATGAGATTCAGCGGCCATACCGAATTTCTGGCCGAGTGTGCCGGGGTTGAGCGTGTGGTGATGCTGCTGGCCGCCGGTGAGCTACGGGTGGCGCTGGCAACCACGCACCTGCCGCTGGCCGGCGTGCCGGAGGCGATCACGAAACCTGCGCTGACCCGTACGCTGGAAATCCTGCACCACGATCTGCAGAAACGATTCGGGCTTGATCAGCCGCGCATCATCGTGCTCGGCTTGAACCCGCATGCCGGTGAGGGCGGCCACCTGGGGCGCGAGGAAATCGAGATCATCGAGCCGGTGCTTGACCGCCTGCGGCAGTCGGGCATGTTGCTGGAAGGCCCGCTCCCGGCCGACACGGCCTTCCTGCCCGAGCGCCTGACTGGCGCCGACGCCGTGCTCGCCATGTACCACGACCAGGGCCTGCCGGTGCTGAAATACGCCGGCTTCGGTCGGGCTGTGAATATCACTTTGGGGCTGCCTTTCATCCGCACCTCGGTCGATCACGGAACCGCGCTGGATCTGGCCGGGAGCGGCCGTGCCGATACCGGGAGCCTGGCCGAGGCCATTGGGCTGGCGCGCGAACTGGCCGGTTCGGCGCACGGGCTCGCATGACCCGAGCTCACCGTCCGCGCAAACGCTTTGGACAGCATTTCCTTCACGACCGGCAGGTGATCGATCGGCTGGTGCGAGTGATCGCGCCGCAGCCGGATCAGCGCCTGCTTGAAATCGGCCCCGGCGAAGGCGTGCTGACCCGGCCACTGCTGGCCTCCGGTGCGCGTTTGACAGTCGTCGAACTCGATCGCGACCTGGCATCCGGGCTGTTCGACCGGCTGGGCCAGCCGTCAAGTCTGGACATCATTCAGGCCGATATTCTGAGCGTTGACCTGTCCGCCATCGCCGCGGGCGGAGGCCTGCGCGTGGTCGGTAATCTGCCCTACAACATTTCCACGCCCATCCTGTTCCACCTGTTCGACCACTTGTCGATCATCTCGGACATGCACTTCATGCTGCAAAAGGAACTCGTCGACCGTCTGGTTGCTTCGCCGGGCAGTCGCGACTACGGGCGCCTGTCGGTCATGGCCGGCTTTTTCTGCGACATGGAAAAGCTGTTCGACGTGCCGCCGGGCGCTTTTCGCCCGCCGCCCAAAGTGGTGTCGGCCATTGTGCGGATGGTGCCCAGGCGACTGAGCGAAGATGAGCTTGCGCTCAAGCCGGCGCTGGACCGGATCGTCCGGCACGCTTTCGGCCAGCGCCGGAAAACCCTGCGCAACAGCCTGCGGCCGGTGCTGGACGAAACGGCGATTGCTGAAGCGGGGATTGATCCGGGGCTGCGGGCGGAGCGGCTGGGTTTGGCAGAGTTTCGGCGCTTGGCGGGAAGGCTAAGGGACCAGGGACCAGGCAGGGACCAGGGACCAGGGACCAGGGACTAGAGCCTCTGTAGGGGGTTCAGTGGCTTTTGGTTGCAGGGAGATCGAAGGGCATTTTTTCGGGAACTCTGAAGCGCAGGTTTCGTGTCTCTCCCTGGTCCCTGGTCCCTAAGCAATCACCACTCGAAAATCCGCCAGTGCGCCGGCCTGACCGGTTCC
>CAZUTZ010000372.1:0-2392 GCA_964623655.1 uncultured Wenzhouxiangella sp. | reverse complement strand
ATTGAATGTCAACAATCTCAATCCTGGCGCAATGACGCCGAAATTGAAAGGAAGGAGGAGACCATCTCATCGCAAAGACGCAGAGGTCGCAGAGGAAAAAGTGGTTTTTGTTTTAGCGTTTCGATTGACAAATCGGAGATCATGGGAATCCCGTCTTGTTTCTCTGCGACCTCTGCGTCTCTGCGCCTCTGCGTGATGCTTTTCGTTGCGTGATGCTTTTCATTCAAACTCGCTCAGGCCGCACCACCCGGCAGTCGCTGACCGAGACCAGGCCGATGTGGCGGCTGACCACCTCGAACACCGATTCAAGCACGCTGTCGGCCCGCTCGCTGGCCACTACGGCGACCACCATCACCATGCCGCCGGCTGCACTGACTTCGCCTTCGCGAGTCCAGGCTCCGGAACGGCCCTGCCCGGCCAGTACCGGCAGTACCGAATAGCCGGTCACCCCACTGTCATCGAGTTGGCGCGACAGTCTTTTCAGGGCCGGCAGTTCGATGAAGATTTCAATGCGGGTCGCGTGGTGAGTTTGCATGGTCAGCCTCCCAGGGCTTGTGCGGCGAGCAGATAGATCGAGACGCCGAAAGCCAGGTTGAACGGAAAAGTCACTCCCAGCGCCAGCGTGAGATAGACCGCCGGGTCGGCTTCGGGCAGCGCCACGCGCATGGCGGCCGGCACGGCAATGTAGGATGCCGAAGCCGACAACGTCGCCATCAGTGCCACGCCGCCCGTCGAAAGGCCCAGCAGCAGCCCGGCTCCCAGTCCCAGCGCGGCCGCAACCAACGGCATCAGCAGCGCAAACAGCACCGGACCGGGGCTCAACACCGAGCGACTCCGCAACAGGTTGCGACCGGCGACCAGGCCCATGTCGAGGAGAAACAGGCACAGCACGCCCTTGAACGGCGCGACCAGAAAGCCCTCGACTTCGACCATGCCCGCAGGACCGGTGATCCAGCCAATCAGAAAAGCACCCAGCAGCAGCACGATCGAGCCGTTCAACATGACCTCGCGCCAGGGCACGCCGGGATTGGCCGTTCCAGAAGTCTGACTGACGGATTGACCGCGAGCCAGCCACAAGGCCGTGGCAATGGCCGGGGCTTCCATGGCAGCGGCGACGGCGACCAGCCAGCCCTCGAAGGCCACGCCCTGCGATTCCAGCAGCGAACTGGCCGCGACAAAGGTGACGATGGAGATCGATCCGTAGTGACCGGCCACCGCCGCGGCATCGACGCGACTGAGCCGGGTCATCACCCGCAGCAGGAAAAAGGCCAGAAACGGAATCGCCGCCGACAACAACACGCCGACTACCAGGGCCAGGGCCAGGCGCACCTCAAAGCCGGCCGCGGCCACCTCCACCCCGCCCTTGTAGCCGATGGCGAACAAAAGGTAGATCGACAGGCCCTTGGCCATGGCCTCGGGGATGCTCAGATCGGAACGCAGGCCCGCCGCCACCAGGCCAAGCACGAAACTCAGTACGATGGGTGAGCTCAAGTTCTGCAGCGCCAGATCCAGCATCGCCTAGGTTCTCCGCGACCGCGCGATCATGCCAGCACCGTCCGGCATGCGTTGAGTAAATCGGCCTCCGAGGCCAAAACCAGATTTGCCGCATCACCCAAAGGGATGTAGCAGTCGGCGCCGGTCACCCGGCGTATGGGGCGCGCACCGAGCCCCGCTTCCACCAGGCGCGTCACCACGGCCTCCCCGATGCCGCCATCGGGCCGGCCCTCGTCGAAAACGACAACCGCGCCGCAGGCCCGGGCGTGATCGATCATGCCGCGTTCATCCAGTGGTTTGAGCCAGCGCAGGTCGAGCACGCGTACCGCCCTGCCCTCAATCGCCAATGCCCTGGCGGCACGCAGCGCCATGGGCACGCCGTTGCCGAAGGTGATGATCAGCAGGTCTTCGGCCGTCTCGTGATAAACCCGCGCCTCGAACGCCGGCAGGGCTTGCTCCGGTTCCGGATAGGGAAACAGCCAACCACCGTCGTCCGGCGCGTGCAGATCCTTGGTCATGTACAGCGCGATCGGCTCGATGAAAGCGCAGACCCGGCCGTCGATGCGGGCCAGCGCCGCCATGGTCCTGAGCATCATGGCCGCATCGTCGCCGCGCGACGGGCAGCCGATGACCAGGCCGGGAATATCGCGCAGTGCCGCGACGGAATTATCGTTGTGAAAATGCCCGCCAAAACCGCGCTGGTAGCCCAGCCCGGCAATGCGCACGATCATCGGATTGCGGTACTGGCCGTTGGAAAAAAACTGCAGCGAGCAGGCCTCGCCGCGGATCTGATCGCAGGCGTTGTGGAAATAGGCCAGGTACTGGATCTCTGGGATCGCTAAATAGCCCATCCCGGCATAGCCCTGGGCCAGTCCGAGGATGGTGGTTTCATCCAGCA
>CAZUTZ010000371.1:0-2403 GCA_964623655.1 uncultured Wenzhouxiangella sp. | reverse complement strand
AACCCCCGACCCACGCATTACGAATGCGTTGCTCTACCAACTGAGCTACATCGGCCCGTGTTTGCCGGCAGCCTGCGCTGCCGCGCCGTGAATTATAGCGGTTAGTGAACTGGAGTGCAGCGGGACTTTGCGCCGTGCGAGAAAGAAAAACCCCGGAGCGGCAAGCGGCTCCGGGGTTTTTTGTGTCGCATCACGCTGGACTAGAATCGCGCGTGCAGCCCCAGGAAATACTCACGACCGATGATGCCCACCGGATAGGTCCGCGAGGTACTGATCGGGCGCTGATCGAACACGTTATTGACGCCGCCGATGATGCGGATTTCGTCGTTGGCCATGAAAGCGGCACTGACGTCGTGTCGCCACATTCTGCCGGTCCAGGCGTTTTCGACATTGTCAATGTTGTCGTTGTCGAGTCGCGGTGAGAATTCCAGGAACCGGCCCCAGTAATTGGCCCGCCAGTTGACCGTGACCCGGTCCATGCGCCAGCGAGCAAAAGCAGTGAGCGCATTCCGAGGCTGGCCGTTTTCGTAGAGCCGGTCGTTGACGATACTGTCGTCGACCGGATCCTCAAAGCGCTCAAGCTTCCTGACCCAGTTGCCGGTCACGCCCAGTGTCATGTTGCCGTAGGGATCCAGCCCGGAGGTCAGATCGCCGAGGTCGAAGTTGTAGCGCACCGTATAGTCAATGCCCTGGGTAACGATGGACTGGAAGTTGAGTTCGCTACTGACAAACGACTGGAAACCCAGGAAAGTCGGCGAACTCGGATCCCGGTCACGACTGAACTGCTCGCAGAACTGGTTCGGGAACTCGGCTGCGTCGTAGCAGGCGTTGACCAGCTGCTGGACCCCGATCGAATCGATCGCATCATCAATTTCGATGTCGTACCAGTCGACCGTGATCGACAGTCCAGGCACGAAGCGCGGTTCCAGCACGACACCGGCGGTGAAAGTGTCGGCCGTTTCTTCCTGCAGATCCGGGTTGCCGCCGATGAAACCGGAGAAACGGGCGGTCAGCGGATCGGAGAAGTCCGCCGGCAGGCCGTCGGCGGCACAGTTGGCCGGGCGATTCGGGGTACCACTATCGATATTGGCTGCATCACAGGGGTCGGTTGGCCTGGCGGTGGCCGGCTGCAGCGGCGAGAACAATTCGTTGATGTTCGGCGCACGAACCGTCTGTGACAGAGTCGACCGGAAGCGGATGTCCTGGATCGGCGCATACGTCAGGCGCAGGTTCCAGCTATCGGTGCTGCCGAGCGTCGAATAGTCCGAATAACGATAGGCCGCATCAAAGGTCAGATCTTCGACAAATGGCCGGTCGTTGAGCAACGGCATCGACAACTCTACAAAAGCCTCCCGGACGTTGAAGTCGCCCGAGACGTCGTCGGTCGGCGAGTCGATGGCAAAGACGCGCGAGGCCGAATCGAGGATGCCGAGTGGATCGGGCTGCGGCGCCTCGAACCCGTCGGCGCGGAAGCGGCTTTCCTCTTCGCGATATTCAAGGCCGAACACCATGCCGACCGGGCCGCCCGGCAGTTCGAACCAGTCGGAACTGTCGCCAACGATGAAACCGCTGACCATCTTCTGCTCGATTCTGCGCTGACGCTCCATGTCGACGATGACAAAGTCAGTCGCCTCCTGGCTCGGCGCACCGACGCCGAAGAGATTCAGCGGCGCGCACTGGCCGGCACCCGGCGTGAAGGTCTGGAAACCACGGAACGGACCGGCGCTTTGCAGAAAAGAGCCCGGGGGTGCGGCCGTAGGATCGAGCTCGGAGCGGCAGACCACCTCTCCGGTAGCCGGGTCAACAACCGCGTCTGACGCAGCGTAATAGCGGTCCAGCGCCAGGCCGGTGAACTGCGTATCGGCCTCGGTGCGGCCGTAGTTGAGGGCGACCTCGTAGCTGAACGGAGTATCTCCCAGCTGCCCTTCCAGCCCGGTGACGAAGCGGATCGTTTCCCTGCGGGCAATCTCGCGTCGCTGGCCCATGTCGGTCATGTCGCGCCCGATCAGGATGTTGACGTTGTCAACGTTGATCAGGTCCGGGTTGTTGTCGGCAAACGTCTGGATCGAATCGCGCAGGTTCTGCGGGATGTAAGCGTTGTCCCAGCGCAAAACCTGCGAGTCGAAGAAGCCGGAAACCGACTGACTCTGATCGTTGATGGTCTTGGAGCGCGCGTATTTGCTTTCGAAAAAGAAGCGCGTCGACGGATTGAAGTCATATCGACTGTTCAGGTTCAAAACCACGCGCTGATCATCCGGAGAAATCTGCTGGCCATCGCGTCCCAGAGAAGTGCCGTCCCCGCCAAAGGCATTCTGCGATCCGGCCAGCAGACCATCCTGAAACACTTCGGCCGGACCTCCCGGTTCGCGCACCGTGTGACAGCCGGCGAAGAACCCGAAGCGC
>CAZUTZ010000370.1:0-2409 GCA_964623655.1 uncultured Wenzhouxiangella sp. | reverse complement strand
CACCGGCAGGTAGAACACGATGATCAGCACCGGAATCAGGACGATTCGGAGCAGAGTCAGAATGGTGGGGATGGTTAGCTGCACGCCGGTTTCCTTTGCTTAGCCGCTTATTATCTCGCAATCAGGGTTCGGCTTTGGGATTGTGGCGAGATTGGGCGGTCGGAGTTTGGGGGTGGCGCCGAGAGGTGGCGCGAGCCGTGGGAGTTCGGGGGTGGCGGCGAGTGGCGCCGGCTGCTGGCAAGCCGTGGGTCAGATCGGCCTTGCCGTGGCGTCCGGTTCAGCGGCGCTTTGGTGCCACTGAAACTCCTTTCCAGCCAAGTCCGGATTTGTCGGTTTCTTTGGTGTTCAGGGGCGCGGATGGATGCGGCTAGACGCTGCCAGTTTCCGCGACCCACGACTCGCCATCATCCAACACCACTCCCCGCTTGAAGGTTGGGTGCAGGGTGTTAGTCGTGCCATCCTCTTGATCCGCGACCCTCTGGCCGCCCCCGCCCGACCCGAAGTCCCACGGCACCAGCGGATGCTAGAAACCTACCACTCGCACCCTTAATCGTCGAAAAGCCAAACCGCCGCGCCGCTTCTCAGAAAAAAGCTCAAGCCGGCTGATCCCGCAAGTGGGCCACGATGCGCTCGGCGAGTTCGCGGTGAATGCCCTGCACTTTCATCAGGTCTTCGGCCCCGGCCTTGGTCAGGCCCTGCAAGCCTCCGAAATGGTTGAGCAAGCGCTGGCGCCTGGCCGGACCCACGCCCGGGATGCTCTCCAGCGGCGAGGACTGGGCGCGTTTCTGGCGGCGTCGACGATGGCCGCGGATGGCGAAGCGATGAGCCTCGTCGCGAATCTGCTGGACCAGATGCGAGACCGGGTGGTGCGGCCCGGGCATGACTTCGCGCTCACCGACGATGAAACGCTCGTATCCGGCCTTGCGCGCCGGCCCCTTGGCCACACCCATCATCGGGATGGCGTCCAGCCCCAGGTCGCCGATGACCTCGCGCGCCCGGTTGAGCTGGCCCAGGCCACCGTCGATCAGAATCAGGTCCGGCAGGGTATCGGCCTGCTCCAGCGCGCGCCGGTAGCGCCGCTTCAACGCCTGGGCCAGGGCCGCATAATCGTCGCCGGGCTGAACGCCTTCGATGTTGTAGTGACGGTAGTGCGTTTTTTCCGCACCGCCGGGGCCGAACACCACACAGGCCCCAACGGTCTCGGTGCCCGAGATGTGGCTGATGTCGAAGCACTCGATGCGCCGCGGCGGACTGGGCAGCTCGATCAGTTCGGCCAACGCCTCCAGGCCGCGACCGATCTGGTCGCGTTCGGACAGGCGGCGGCGCAGGGCGTCCTGTGCGTTGGTCTCGGCCATTCGCACCCACTGCGCGCGCTGCCCGCGCAACCGCCAGGCCAGCCGCACCGCCGAGGACCGGCGCCGCGTCAGGGCCTCGGTCCACAGCGCCGATTCGGCCGGTTCTTGCGACAGCAGAACCTCCGAGGGCGGCACTCGCTCGGCGTAGTACTGGCCGAGGAAGGCGGCCATGATCTCGGGCGGCTCGAGCTCGGTGTGCAGGTTGCCCGGGAAAAAGCAGCGCCCGCCCACATTGCGGCCCTGCCTGAATTCAACGACCTGGACCGCCGCCTGTCCGCCCGCGGTCGACAAGGCGATGACATCCAGGTTTTCGCTGTCGCCGGCCACGAACTGGTTGGCGCGCACGCGCTGCAGGGACTGGATATGGTCGCGCAAGCGCGCGGCTTTTTCGAACTCCAGCGCCTCGCTGGCCGCCTGCATGCGCTCGCTCAAATATTCGATGACCGCAGCGTCTTCACCTTTGAGCAGGCGCCGCGCGGCCTCAAGGTCGCGCTGGTAGTCGCTTTCGGAAATCTTGCCGACGCACGGCGCCGAGCAGCGTCCGATCTGGTACTGCAGGCAGGGCCGGGTGCGGTTGGCGAACACGCTGTCGCGGCACTGCCGGATGCCGAACAGGCGGTAAATCTGGTTCAGCGATTCGCGCACCGCTCCGGCGCTGGAGTACGGACCGAAATACTCGCCGCCGTGCTTGCGGCTGCCGCGATAAAAGGCGACGCGGGGAAAGGGATGGCGCGTGTCCAGGCGGATCCACGGGTAGCTCTTGTCGTCGCGCAGGTTGATGTTGAAGCGCGGCCGGTAGGCCTTGATCCACTCGTTTTCCAGCAGCAGCGCTTCGGCCTCGGTGCGCGTCAGGCTGACTTCCATGCTGGCGATCTTGCGCACCATCAGATTGATGCGCGAACCCTTGTCGCGACGGTCGAAGTAGCTGGCCACGCGACGGCGCAGGTTGCGCGCCTTGCCGACATAGAGCACTTTGCCCTCGGCGTCTTTCATGAGATAAACGCCCGGGCTGGTGGCCAGCTGCCGGGCAAACGCGGCGCCGTCGAATTCGCTC
>CAZUTZ010000369.1:0-2410 GCA_964623655.1 uncultured Wenzhouxiangella sp. | reverse complement strand
GGCAGGCAAAGAAGCAGTAGCCGCAGCCGATGCACAGGTCCTTGTCGTGCAGGACGATGCCGTCGGTGGTGGTGTAGAAGCAGTCGGTCGGGCACACCGCCGCGCAGGGCGCGTCGGTGCAGTGCATGCAGGCCACCGAGATCGACTTCTCGCCCGGCTGGCCGTCGTTGAGCGTGATGACCCGACGACGATTCAGACCCCAGGGGACTTCGTTGGCGTTTTTACAGGCGGTGACGCAACCGTTGCACTCAATGCATCGATCGGCATCGCAAAGGAATTTCATTCTAGCCATGTCTGTTTCCTCCAGCCTCAGGCTTTAGCGATCTGGCAAAGAGTCGCCTTGGTTTCTTGCATTTGGGTGATCGGGTCATAGCCGTACGTCATTGCCGTATTGGCGGCTTCCCCGCGCGCGTATGGAGCGGTACCTTCCGGATAGCGATGCTCCAGGTCTTCGCCCTGGAACCAGCCGCCGAAGTGGTATGGCGTCCAGACCACACCGCGGCCAACGCGGCGCGTGACCATGGCGCGTATCCGGATGCGCGCGCCTTCGGGACTTTCCAGCCAGACCCAGTCACGATCACGAATATTGCGGTCGTTGGCGTCGGCCGGGTGGATCTCGACGAACATTTCTGGCTTGAGCTCGGCCAGCCAGGCGGTTGAACGGGTCTCCGCACCACCGCCTTCGTGCTCGACCAGGCGACCACTGGTGAAGGCCAGCGGGAAATCGCCCGAGAAATCGTTCTCCTGAATGGAGCGATAACGGATCGGCAGGCGGAACACGCTCTTCATGTCCTCGTGCGTCGGGAAATCCGAGGTCAGGTCATGACGCGGGGTGTAAATGGGCTCGCGGTGCACCGGAATCGGATCCGGGAAGGTCCAGACATTACAGCGGGCCTTGGCGTTGCCGAAGGGTGCTACTTCGTGCTTCAGGCACAGGCGCTGAATGCCGCCGGATATGTCGGTGTGCCAGGCCACTGCGTCCAGATCCGCGTTTTCCATGTCGCGGAATTCGGCAACATCGGATTCAGTCACGTTTCCGTTTGGCTCGTCGGCCAGTCCGGCGATCCAGGCAATCGTCGCCATCTCGTTGGCGGTCAACTCGGTGTGCCAGCCCAGACGACGCAGCAGGCCAAAGGTGATCGGCGGATGGCCTTCTTCGATCTCGGAGTCCTTGCTCCACGAATCCTCGGCCAGGATATTCACGCCATTGTGCTCGGTTCCGAAGCGGGCGCGGAACGGTAGCCCGCCCTTGGACAGCGGCTTGCTGATATCCCAAAGGATGTGAGTGCCCGGGTGATTCTGCTCCGGCGTTCCCCAGCACGGCCACGGAAGACCATAGACTTCGCCGTCGCACGGGCCACCCTCGGCTATGAGCGTGGTGGTGTTGAAGGTGTGCTTGTATTTCAGGTGCTGCTTCAGGCGCTCCGGGCTCTGGCCGGTGTAGCCGATCGTCCAGGTCCCGCGGTTGATTTCGCGCAGGGTGTCTTCCCAGCTCGGCGTGCCGTTTTCGACGCGGATGTTTTTGAACATCTGGTCGGCAAAGCCCATGCGTTCGGCCATCAGATACAGGATTTCGGCGTCGGTCTTCGACTCGAACAGGGGATCGAGAATCTTCTCGCGAACCTGGATGGAGCGATTGGACGCCGTGGTGGTGCCTTCCTGCTCGAACTGGGTCGCGGTCGGCAGCAGGTAGATACCATCCTGACGCTCGGCCAGTACTGCCAGGTGAGTCGGGTAAGGGTCGGAGACGACGATCATGTCGAGCTTTTCCAGCGCCCGCTGCATCTCGGGCTGGCGCACCAGCGCGTTGACCGAGTGGCCCTGGAACATGATGGAGCGGATGTTGTTGCGCTGGCCCAGGTTCTCGGGGTCTTCCAGCACCCCGTCGATCCAGCGCGAGTTGGGAATGCCTTCGACATTCATGCGGTGGACGCCGTTGATGGTGTAGTCATCAAACCGGCTGCGCATTTCCTCGAAATCAACCCCCCAGACACGGCACCAGTGCTTCCAGGCATCGTCAGACAAACCCATGTAGCCCGGCAGCGTGTTGCACAGCGGGCCGATATCGGTCGCGCCCTGCACGTTGTCGTGGCCTCGGAAAATGTTGGCACCGCCGCCCGATTGCCCCATGTTGCCAAGGGCCAGCTGCAGGATTGAATAGGCCCGGGTGTTGGCGTTGCCGACGTGATGCTGGGTGCCGCCCATGCACCAGACGATGGTGCCGGGACGATTGTCTGCCAGCATTTTCGCCGCCTGGTACACCTCTGACTCGGATATGCCGGTGACGTCAGCGACTCGATCCGGCGTCCACGGGGCAACGGCCTGACGAACCTCGTCCATGGCATAGACCCGCTGGCGAATGAATTCGCGGTCTTCCCAGCCGTTTTCAAAGATGTGCCACAGGATGCCC
>CAZUTZ010000368.1:0-2412 GCA_964623655.1 uncultured Wenzhouxiangella sp. | reverse complement strand
CGAGGGCCCGGAGGCCCGGCGCGGCGAGGTGTTCGAGGCCTGGCAGCGGATGAGCCGGACGCTCGACCCGACCGGTGCCGATATCGACCGGCTGTCGGTCGACGAGCGCGGCGCCTGGCTGGTGATGCTCGACAACGGTGTCGAGGTGGTGCTCGGGCGCGACCGCGTCGATGAGCGCCTCGCGCGCTACGCGAGCGTGCACGCCACGCTCGGACGCGACGAGCGCCGCGCGCTGCGCGTGGACATGCGCTACACCAACGGCCTGGCCGTGCGCTGGGCCGAATTGGCCGGCAATCGCGACGACCATGGTGATGACGCCCTGAATGACGACGATTGGAACGGAAATCGGGGTAACGCCCGGAATGACGAGCGCAACGAACAAGGAGAGCCGCGGCATGGCTGAGGCGATGAGCAAACGCAACACCAGGGCCAGGAGGTCTCATGCGGACTAAGCGCGCCGAGAAGTCGCTGGTGGTCGGGCTCGACATCGGCACCAGCAAGATCGTCGCCATCGTCGGCGAGATCCAGGAAGACGGCAGCGTCGAGGTCGTCGGCCTGGGTTCGCACGCATCCAACGGGCTCAAGCGCGGCGTGGTCGTCGACATCGAGTCGACCGAGCAGTCGATCCAGCGCGCCATCGAGGAGGCCGAGCTGATGGCCGACTGCGAGATCCATTCGGTGTTTGCCGGCATCGCCGGCTCGCACGTGCGCTCGCTCAACTCGCACGGTGCCGTGGCCATCCGCGACAAGGAGGTCGTTGACGGTGATGTCGAGCGGGTGCTCGAGTCGGCCCGCGCGGTGGCCGTGCCGGCCGACCAGCGCATCCTGCACGTGCTGCCGCAGGAATACGTCATCGACTCCACCGACGGCATCCGCCAGCCGGTGGGCATGTCCGGGGTCCGCCTGGAAGCGCGCGTACACCTGGTCACCGCGGCGCTGAGCGCGGTCCAGAACGTCACCAAGTGCGTGGCCCGCTGCGGCCTGCAGGTCGACGATCTGATCCTGCAGCAGCTTGCATCCAGCCTGGCCGTGCTCAGCGAGGATGAGAAGGATCTCGGCATCGCATTGGTCGACATCGGCGCCGGTACCACCGATGTGGCGGTGTTTACCGAGGGCGCGATCCGGCATACCACCTGTATCCCGATCGCCGGCGACCTGGTCACCAACGATATCGCCGTGGCGCTGCGCACGCCGACCGTGCATGCCGAGGAAATCAAGATCAAGTACGCCTGCGCGCTGGAGCAGCTGGTCAGCACCGACGAGACCATCCAGGTGCCCAGTGTCGGCAACCGCGACATGCGCCGGCTCGAGCGCCAGACCCTGGCCCAGGTGGTCGAGGCGCGCTATCGCGAACTGTTCAATCACGTCCACAAGCAGCTGCGCCAGTCGGGGTTTGAATCGATGATCCCGGCCGGCCTGGTGCTGACCGGCGGCGGCTCGAAGATGGAGGGGGTCGCCGAGCTGGCCGAGGAGATTCTGCACATGCCGGTGCGCCTGGGCAGCCCGCAGGGGGTGAGTGGCCTCAACGAGGTGGTCAACAACCAGATTCACGCCACCGGCGTCGGCCTGCTGCTCTACGGCAGCCGCATGGACACCCCGCGTCGCGGTTATCTCGGGCGCGGTAGCGATGGCCTGTGGGCGCGTATCAAGAACTGGTTCCAGGGGGAATTCTAGAAATGATGTGGCAAGGCGAACAAATGATTGCTGTAACGATTGTTGTAACGAATGTTGTTGAGAACCGACTTGGGCAACACCGTGCCGAGCAGGCAAGTGTCCGTGCAAGAAGACACGCCGCTCCGACCGGTTTGCCCGTACTGACAGATCCGATTCATGGCGAGCTAGAGGAGTAATCCATCATGCCTTTCGAAATAGTTGAAAATTACACACCCGGAGCGACCATCAAGGTCGTGGGAATCGGCGGTGGTGGCGGCAATGCCGTCAACCAGATGGTCGAGGCCGAGATCGAGGGCGTCGAGTTCATCTGCGTCAACACCGACTCGCAGGCGCTGCGCAATTTCAGCGGCAAATCCAGCCTGCAGATCGGCTCGAGTGTCACCAAGGGCCTGGGCGCCGGAGCCAACCCGGAAGTCGGCCGCCAGGCCGCGCTGGAAGACCGCGACCGCATCAGCGAGATGCTGACCGGCTCGGACATGGTCTTCATCACCGCCGGAATGGGCGGTGGCACCGGCACCGGCGCGGCGCCGGTGGTGGCCCAGACCGCCAAGGAAATGGGCATCCTGACTGTGGCCGTGGTCACCCGGCCGTTTCCCTTCGAGGGACAGCGCCGGCTGGCCGTGGCCCAGCAGGGCATCGACGAACTTGCCCACCACGTCGATTCGCTGATCACCATTCCCAACGCCAAGCTGTTGAGCGTGCTGGGCGCGGAGATTTCCCTGCTCAACGCCTTCAAGG
>CAZUTZ010000367.1:0-2412 GCA_964623655.1 uncultured Wenzhouxiangella sp. | reverse complement strand
ACGATCCGGCCCAGCCGCTGGAAATCCTGCGCACCATCCACAGCTTCGACCCCTGCCTGGCTTGTGCCGTGCACGTGGCCGACGAGGAGGGTAATGAGCTGATCAAGGTCAAGGTGAGTTGATCGCCTGGATCAGGACGCTTGTAAGAAAGTGCAAGCCGGCGCCCCTGGGCGCCGGCTTTTTTAGTGATTTCTTATGTTTGGGAATGCTCCAAAGGTTGTCAGGTCCGGAAAATTCATCTTGCATTGACAAAGCGTTTGTGGGTACCCTTGGCCTTACGAGAGGTTTATAAAGTCATTTGGGAGATCAGTCGGGGATGTTCGGAAACCATCGCTCTTTGCTGCCTGAAGTCATTCGTTCGCTGGGGCTTTTGGTCGCCGCGATTGCACTGTTTGGCGCCAGCCTTTCTCTTGCCCAGAACCGGGACGTCTTTCGCGCTGAAATCCGCCCGGTAGCGGGTGAACGTGAACTGCAGCAAAGGTCCGACAGCGCTGCCCGCAATCCGTCGCGAAGGCAGAACTTGCGCGCCTCGCCAGACGATTCCGAGCGCGCCGGAAATGCCTCAGAGGCGGATGATGAGGAGGAGGTGGTTCCCGAACGGATACAGCCCCAGATCACCGATGTGACCTTCTCCGGCTCCGTTCCGACGGTCTTTTTCGAGGTCAGGGACCAGCGCGATGAGGGCGTTGGCGAAATCGAGGCCATGAACGTTGGCGTCTCGGTGGTCAAGCTCGTTCCGGGCAGCGACGGCCGGACTCCGTTCTGGGAAGCCTATATCTTCGGCTCCGATCAGGGCGTACCGCAGGCCGGCTCCTCCAACGAGGGGACGCTGACCAACCTGGGAGACGGCGAATACAGCTTCACCCTCGACCGCGGGCTCGATGAATTCGATGGCGTTCCGTTCGAGGCCGACTTGACCCATCGCATCGGTATTGATCTCCGCAACGTGACGGTATTCGACGAGACCATCCCGAACCGCCAGTCCGGCGACTCCTGGTTTGATGTCCAGCCGGCTACCGGGGCCACTGAAGGGATCCCGACTCGTCGTATTGCAGCGCAGGAAAACTGCGCCACTTGTCACGGCAACGAACTCCGCTTCCACGGCGGACCGCGGCAGACCATGGAGTACTGCGTCACCTGTCATACCGACAGCGATCGTGATGCCGGGACCGGCAACAGCATCGGCATGACCGTGATGATGCACAAGATTCACATGGGCCCGAACCTGCTCGAGCCCTACAGCATCGAGAGCAACCGCACGGGTCAACTGAGCGATTACTCCAACGTCACCTACCCACAGAGTGTACAAAATTGCACGACCTGTCACGATCCCGGCAATCCGGACACGCCGCAAGCCGAGTGGGTTGACAACCGGGGTACGGCCGAACAGTGCGCTTCCTGCCACGACAATCTCTCGTTCGATGACTGGGGCCTGACCAACTTGAACAACAATCATGTTGCCGGTGCCCAGCCCAATTCGACTTGTGCGGCCTGCCATGCCTCAGGCGGCATCATGGAGTCCAATATCGAGGCGCACGCGCTTCCCACCCAGCGCGGCGCGGAGCGATTCCAGTACAACGTGATCAGCGTCGAAAACAATGAAGAAGGCGATTCGCCGGTCGTCGTCTTTTCAATCACCGACCCGACCAACGATGACGAGCCCTACGACATGACCACGCATCCGGCTTTTTCCGGTTCGGCGACCGGGTTGCGCATTTCGTTCGCATGGCCGAACCGGGACTTCACCAACGTGGCCAACGACGAGGGCACGGACATAACCGGGCGACCGGTCGCACAGCCGCGCGGCATTCTCGTGGCCGGGGCCAACAGCTCGGAACTGCCGCCCGGCGTGTTTGACAACGGCGACGGCACCTACACCCTGGACACGGCTCTGCTCGATCCTCCGGTGGTGATTCCGAGGACCACGCCGCCGCTGGGTTCGGCCTCGGTGATGATGGAAGGCCGTTTGTCGGCTGATTTTGACGGGGACGGCGAGTTTTCCGACCAGCAGCCGGTCACCAGCGAGCTGCACGCTTTTTCGGTCCTGGACCCGGACCGGCCGGTCCATGCATGGGTCGTGACCAATCCGCCCCCCGAACCCCGCCGGGAGGTGGTGAGCCTGGAAAAATGCCAGAATTGTCATAACGTCAACGACGGGCTCAATTTCCACGGCAACAACCGTTCGGACAACAACGAAGCTTGCGCAACCTGTCATAACCCGAACGCCACCGACCTGTTCCGCCGCCCGGTGGATCCGGATGGGGTTGCAGACGGCTTCAACGCTGCTGCTCTGGATGGTCTGGAAGAAGCCTCCGTCAGCTGGGCCTACATGATCCATGCGATCCATAGCCCTGGTATTCGTGAGAATGAATACGTGGCCTACGGCTTCGGCGGCACCGCCTACGCGTATGG
>CAZUTZ010000366.1:0-2413 GCA_964623655.1 uncultured Wenzhouxiangella sp. | reverse complement strand
AAGCCGGGGAAGTCGAAGGCCTGGTCCACGCCCATATCCCGGGCCATCTGGCGGATGTTGTTGCCGTAGTCGAAGGTCGGAATACCTTGTTCATGAAAGGCCAGCATGGCGCGTACGTGCTCGGCCATGCCAGCCTTGGCCGCGTGCACCGTGCCTTCCGGGTCGCTCTTCGCGCGCCGCTCGTAGTCCTCCCAGGTCCACCCGATCGGCAGGTAGCCGTGCAGCGGATCGTGGGCGCTGGTCTGGTCGGTGACCAGGTCGGGACGCACACCGCGCCGAACCAGTTCCGGAAGCACCTCGGCGGCATTCGCGCACAGGCCCACCGACACCGCGCGGCCGGCCCCGGCGTGACGTTCAACCCGGGCCAGGGCATCGTCCAGATCGCTCGCCTGCTCATCGAGATAGCCGGTGCGCAGGCGGAAGTCGATGCGGCTCTGGCGGCATTCGATCATCAATGAACTGGCCCCGGCCAGGCTGGCAGCCAGCGGCTGAGCCCCGCCCATGCCCCCCAAGCCCGCGCTCAGCAACCAGCGCCCTTTCAAATTGCCGCCGTAGTGCTGGCGGGCGGCCTCGACGAAGGTCTCGTACGTGCCCTGGACAATGCCCTGCGAGCCGATGTAGATCCACGAGCCCGCCGTCATCTGCCCGTACATCATCAGACCCTTGCGGTCGAGTTCACCGAAGTGTTCCCAGCTCGCCCACTGCGGCACCAGGTTGGAGTTGGCGATGAGCACGCGCGGCGCATCGGGGTGGGTGGTGAACACGCCGACCGGTTTGCCGCTTTGCACCAGCAGCGTCTCGTCGTCTTTCAGACGCTTGAGCACTTCGACGATCTTGTCGAAGCAGGCCCAGTCGCGCGCGGCCCGGCCGATGCCGCCGTCGACCACGAGCCGCTCGGGATCCTCGGCCACGTCCGGGTGCAGGTTGTTCATCAACATGCGCAGCGCGGCTTCGGTCAGCCAGCTGCGGCACTGCAGCTGCGTTCCGGTCGGCGGACGGATTTCGCGGCCGGGAGAATAACGCGGGTCGGGTTTCTTGCTCATGGGCTTACTCCGGAATCAGTGCCGTCGTGCGTGATGCGCCCGGCGAAAACGCGCTGCTTCAGGCGGCCGGGCTGCACGGCGTAGGCCAGCTCGACTGGATCGTCAATGCGCCACAGGCAGAAATCAGCGCGTTGGCCTTCGGCCAGTTCGCCGGCCCGACCCTGCAAACCAAGCGCGCGGGCAGCATGCGCGGTCACGCCTCTGAGTGCTTCGGTCGGGGTCAGACCGAACAGCGTGCAGGCCAGATTCAGCATCAGGGTCAGCTGGAAAAGCGGCGATGAACCCGGGTTGCCGTCGGTGGCCACGGCCATCGGCACGCCGGCCTCGCGCAGGGCCTGAATCGGCGGCAGACGGGTTTCCTTCAGGGTCAGGAAGGCGCCGGGCAACAGCGTGGCGACCATGCCGGCCTCGGCCATGGCGTCGACCCCGTCTTGATCCAGCCATTCCAGGTGGTCGGCCGAGAGCGCGCCGTACCGGGCGGCCAGCGCCGTACCGTGCTGGTTGGACAACTGCTCGGCGTGGATCTTCACCGGCAGGCCGAGCCGGGTGGCGGTCTCGAAAACCCGCTCGCACTGAACGGGGCTGAAAGCGATGTGCTCGCAGAAGACGTCGACCGCATCAGCCAGGCCGACCTCGGCCACGGCGGGCAGCATGCGCTGGCAGATCTCGTCGATATAGGCATCGGGCCGGCCGTCAAACTCCGGCGGCAGAGCATGGGCGCCGAGAAACGTGGTCAGCACGCGCACCGGCAGCTCATCGCCCAGACGGCGGGCGGCGCGCAGCATTTTCAGCTCGTCTTCCAGGCTCAGGCCATAGCCGGACTTGAACTCGATGGTGGTCACGCCATCGGCCATCAAGGTTTGCAGACGCGGGCGGGCCTGTTCGACCAGCTCATCCTCACTGGCCGCGCGCACCGCACGCACCGTGCTCAGGATGCCGCCGCCGGCGGCGGCGATGTCGGCATAGCTGGCACCTTCCAGGCGCTGCTCGAACTCGGCGGCGCGATGACCGGCGTAGACCAGGTGGGTGTGGCAGTCGATCAAACCCGGAGTCATCACCCCGCCGCTGGCCACCAGCTCACAGCCGGCGCGTTGCTCGACGCTGAGTTCGGAGGCCGGCACCAGCTGCTCGATTTGCTCACCGGAAACCACCACGGCCATCGGCTGCGCGCAGGTGCGCGTGCCGTCGAATACGGTGACCTGATCCCAGAGTTGGCGCGGCTGATCGGCGCTCATTGGCTTCGGCTCCTCGCTGCCCCGATCCGCGACAGGGCAGAACATGAAACCGCTGCCAGCGACAGCGGCCCTGACTTGTTCTAGAGTACAAGAGCCTTGGACAGTTCGGGCAACAGCCGGACCTGGATGCGGAAA
>CAZUTZ010000365.1:0-2420 GCA_964623655.1 uncultured Wenzhouxiangella sp. | reverse complement strand
TACCAATGGCCACGTCGTTGCAGTCATCATCAGCGTTGGTGGACTAATGGGCATCGGCGCTCACGATGTTGCCATTGCATGGAATCAGATCGACCGGCAGATAGACGACGACGAGCTTACGCTGTGGGCCAACCTGTCCGAGCAAAGCCTGAAAAATGCACCGAGGTACTCGGCTGACCGCAACAACACATCGCGCCAGTAAACCCGAAGGCCCCTCTCCTGGTCTGTGTCCCAGACCAGGCTTTGCCGTCGCTGCTACAGCGGCGGCTTTTTTATTGCCGCCACGAAGCCCCCTGGCCGGCCATGCCCTGTTCCTTGGCTGGCTACATCGGAAAGGACTTTGCCAGTGTTCGACAGCGCACAGACTGGGATGGGTGCCTGGACGAAAGTGGAGCTCTCGGACCTCATGAGAATGAACGCAATGAGTTCGGCATGGGGCAGAGACGAAGTCCGTCAAACGCCAACTGGAGAAAATCTCATGAACAAAGACCAGATCAAAGGCAAGACCAACGAAGCGAAGGGCAAGGTCAAGGAAACCTTCGGCAAGGCAACCGGCGACAAGAGCACGGAATACAAGGGCAAGGCCGAGAAACACGGCGGCAAGGCCCAGGGTAAATACGGCGACATCAAGAACGATGCCAAGAAGGAGTCGAAATGAACGCTTTTGGAAACCAACCCAATGCCGATCACCCGGCAGGCAGCCCGCTTCAGGCTGGCGCATCACTGCTGAGCGCCACGTCGATTGCCGGCGACGAGGTTCGCAACCTGCAGGACGAAAGTCTCGGCAAGATCCAGGACCTCATGATCGATGTTGGAGAAGGCCGAATTCGCTATGCCGTTCTGTCTTCGGGCGGATTCCTGGGCATGGGTGACCGGCTGTTCGCGGTTCCCTGGAAGGCGCTCAGGCTGGACAGCGAAAACAAGCGATTCACACTCGATGCCGATGCCGAACGGGTCAAGAACGCACCCGGTTTCGACAAGGACAAATGGCCCAACATGGCCGATCCGTCCTGGAATTCAACCATCGAATCCTATTACGCCGAATAAGACAACGACCGATGGAGACCATGGTGGTTGATCCGGACAGGACACCCGGTCCGGATCAACCACACTCCCGACAAATGCCATCCGGCCGAACGAGAGGGCCGGTTCTGATTCAACCTGAAAGAGAGCTGAAATGATGAACAACAAAATCCTGGCAATTACCTTGATCGTCGTCGGCCTGGTCCTGCTTTTCTTTGGCTACCAATCGTCACAGGGACTGGACGACCAGATTACCGAGGCCGTCACCGGCAACTTTACCGACTCGACGATCTGGTTCCTGATCCTGGGCGCGGTATCTACCGTGGCCGGCATTGGCCTACTGCTGTTCGGAGGCTCCACCGCTGCAAGGCACTGACCTTGAATCGGATCCTGCCCGCAGTGACTGGCGGCCACCAATCCCCAGTCCTCGGGCATCCGGGCCGGCCAGGCACTCAACCGCCAGCGCCCCGGAGGGATCATCCTGAGCAAGTCCAGCATCGGGAACCTTGAGCTGGGCAACTGCCACTCCGCCATCGGCGGGCCCGTACAGCCGTTGCGCACCGCGCCGGTCGCCCGGCTGCAGGTTATCGAACGCCTCGGTGTACCGGAAGCCCATGACCTGCCCGCCTGGTCCGGGATGGTCCAGGCCGATGGCATGACCAATCTCGTGAATCAGGGTATGACGAATGTCGTAGATATCCTGGTTGCCGTCGAAGCCCACCTTCCATTCATGGACCGGATTCAAACACACCAGCGCCTGTTCGATCGCACGCACACCGTCGTGCGGCTCGGGCGCATACGCCACGTTGGCATAGGCCCGTCCACCCGGCAACCCCAGGGCACCGATAACGATGTCGGCTTCCGCTGCATCGCCAACCTCGTGAAATCTCAGGTCGCCCGCTTGCTCCCAGGCCCGAAAGGCCGATGCCGCTTCAAGCCTGAGCTTTTCGATGGAAAGATTTTTCCCGTAGAGCTGGTCGACAGGCGCCATCTCACTGCAATTCAGCGCACCATCAAAACGCATCGGCTCATGGGTGAAGGCATAGCTGATGCTCGCCCCCACCCCCAAACGCGGATCACCCCATTTGACGATATGCCCATCCAGCTCGAGCAAACGATAGCCGCTCTCGCTGGCATCAGCCAATCGCGAGGACAACCCCGGAAACAACATCACGGCCAGTATCAATCCGATGGTCAAGGATCGTGCCGACCGAGCTGAACGTCGAGCCGCCCTTTCCGGGCCAGGCTGCTGTGCAAACATGACGGGTTTTGGGTGGTGTAAACCTGCGGATGATTATCTCATTCGCCCAGCCGGCCGGCTGCGCCAACCGCCGGTAACTTGCGAGTGCCCGCGCACAGAGAAAGGCTCTATCTGCAATCTTCATCACAGTGTCTGG
>CAZUTZ010000364.1:672-2421 GCA_964623655.1 uncultured Wenzhouxiangella sp. | reverse complement strand
CTGTCACTGAGGTGGCGGGTCGCTGGCGGCCTTTCTGACTGGCCTTTCAGCCTGATTTGCGGGCTTTCTCCAGGGGCTCCAGTTCTTTCCAGATCGCTTCGGCTTCTGCCGTCAGTTCCGAATAGCCGCGAATATCGCCGTTGCGCTGGGCGGCGAGCGCCTGATTGAGCTTGGCATCGTACTTTTTGCGCAAGGCCTTGGCCGGGTCTGACTTGAAAAATCCAAACATGTGAGGGTTTCCCTGAAATGGCACTCGCCATTCTGGCCTGTCAGCGTGAGCAGCCTGACAGGTTCGCCCGGCTGCCACCCTGCGCTGCTTCGACCGGGCGTCAGATTGTCATACTGCGTGGATAGTATCCTTCTGGCGGGTTCGTCTTCAGGAACCAGCAATGGGCCTCTGTCCGCCACTGAGTTTTGCACCGCTGGCATTGCCTGGCGTTTTCGTGCAATGTAGACAGACTGGAGCCATCACTAACCTGAATAGCCTTGACGGGAGAGAGTCATGTCAAACAAAGCGATTGGAATCATCAGTTACATCACCATCATCGGCTGGATCATTGCCTTTGTTCTGCACAAGACCAAGGACGATCGTTCAGCGGCAACCGGCTTTCATATCGAACAGTCACTGGGCTTGATCATCGTGGCCGTTGCCTTGGCCATTGTGGGCAACATACTGATCAGTGTCGTCCCCTTGCTTGGCCTGATTTTCACTGTCATCAACCTGGGCCTTATCGTGCTGTGGGTGTTTGGTTTGATCAACGCCATCCAGGAAAAGCAGCAGCCCATCCCCCTGATTGGCCCGTTCTTCCAGGGCAAGCTCACCTTCATCAACTGATCCGTCAACGACTTTTGTTGAAGCCACCATGACTTAAGGGACTGGTGGCCTGGATCTTTGGGCGGCTATCGTGGTGTTCAGACTTGAACGAGGGTAGCCAGGATGATGACGTCAACAGACCAGACAGGCGCGCTGGCCACGGGGCCCGCGCCCGAAACCAACCGATTGATTGCCGTCGATATGCTGCGCGGGCTGGCAGTGCTGGGCCTGATGCTGGTTCACATCTTTGTCTTCTCCCAGCCGATGGATTCGGTCGACCCGCGCTATGGCCTTGACTATGCCGGTGCCAACGCCCCGTTCATCTGGATTCAGGCGGTGCTGGGCGTAGGTAATTTCATCTTTTTGTTCTCCATGCTGTTTGGCGCCAGCGTCCTGTTTTTCGACGGCAAGCACGATGAGCCAGGCCTGAAAGCGGGCGCCTGGCTGTGGTACCAGCGGATGTTCTGGCTGGCCGTGATTGGCGGCCTGCACGGTGTCTTGCTGTTTTTCGGCGACATCCTGCTGTCTTATGCCTTGTGCGGCATGTTGGGTCTGTGGTGGGTGCGCAATTTGTCGGCCCGCCATCTGATGTGGATTGGCGCGGGTGCTTATGCCCTCTCGCTGATTGCCTATCTGTTGATGACCTTGCTGATGGCTTTTCTCGAAACCAACGAGCCGGAAATGATGGCCGAGTTCAGTCAGATGCAGATCGACGGGCACGTGGGTTCCTTTCTCGAGGGTGTTCGCTTCCGCGTCCTCCACATTGCCCAGATGATGGCCATGTTTCCCTTCATGATTTTCTGGGGACTGGCGAGCACCATGCTGATCGGCCTGGGCCTGGCCAAGCAGGGCGTGCTGACCGGCCAGAAATCCACGGGCTTTTACCTGAAGTTGAGTGTCATCAGCCTTGGAATCGGACTGCCGCTGTCGATCGC
>CAZUTZ010000364.1:0-662 GCA_964623655.1 uncultured Wenzhouxiangella sp. | reverse complement strand
CTGGTTGCAGGCCGGCGATTTTTCCAGCTATCGATCGGCCGTCTGGTTCCCGGTGTCCCTGTTGCTGTCGGTGCCGATGGCGCTGGGCTACCTCGGGCTGGTCATGCTGATGGCGCGTTCCCCGCTGTTCAAGCCGGTCCAGATCGCGCTGGCGGCAGTTGGCCGGATGGCCATGAGCAATTACTTGCTGCATTCGATCATCGGGGCTGTCATTTTTCACGGCTGGGCACTGGGGTATTTCCAACAGCTGCAATTCCCCGAGCTGGCCTGGATTTTGCTGGGAACGTGGGCCGCCAACGTGCTGTTCAGCCTGGTCTGGTTGCACTTCTTCCGCTTCGGTCCGGCCGAATGGTTATGGCGCTCCCTGACCTACCGGAAACGCCAGCCATTGCTGAAGTCCTGACCGCCTTGGCCTGATCCTGCGCCGGGCCGCATTCAGGCCCGGGTTGATCCTGCTGCCTGGCTTGGTTGGCGCTGTATCAAACGGTTTCGGCGCGGCAAAGCAGCCGGCCTGGCCTGTCTTGTCAGTGAATCTTCCCTGAAGTGATTTTGCCGGTTGGTGAAAATCGGGAAAGCATAGCTGGTAGGGTTGTGGAGGGTTCAGGAGAAAACCTGAACGTCGTGCATCCGCTCGGCGTCAGGCCAGGAGGTTCGAGATGAAG